>JAOUJX010000533.1 GCA_029882955.1 Gammaproteobacteria bacterium | reverse complement strand
ATTTTCCTTCGTCAAACCGCCTTTAATTTTTTCTAACATTTTCAGATAGTTATCGATATCCGCACGCTCAAGCTTCCTCTCCAGCGTATGAGCAAAAATATCGAAAGCACTCCCCCGCAATCCTTTTAGAGCGCTTAACATTGGAAATACTTTCATCATCCAGCCACCATATTCCCGCTTGATCGGACGAGCCGTATTTTTATCCATACGATTCAACAACGGTGGCGCCAGGTTAAATTTCAACTCGAAGTCTCCTTCAAACCGATTGCTAATTTCATCTAAAAAATCGTTTTGACAGAAAAGCCGTGCGACTTCGTATTCGTCTTTGTAGGCCATGAGCTTGTAGAGATTTTTTGCTACTGCGCTGGTCAGGGAAAATGCTTCCGAATCGATTGCCCGAATCGCCTCAATCTGCTCGCGGTATTTATCTGCATACGCCTGATTTTGATAGTCGATCAATCGACTGACTCGATCTTCGATAATCTCATCCAGTGATTTTTGTTTAACCGTTTTTTCCTTTTCAATCAAAGACAGGACCTTATCCGGTTGATTTGCATAGCGCCTGCCCCATAAAAATGCCTGGCAGTTAAAGTCGACCGCGACGCCATTCATCGCAATCGCCTTTTCGATAGCCTCGGCGGATACCGGTACCAGACCCGATTGCCAGGCATAGCCCAGCATAAACAAATTACTGGCTATCGAGTCTCCTAGTAGTGCCGTCGCAATCCGGCTCGAATCGATAAACCAGGCATTATCGGCACCGACTTCGGTTTTGATTTCGTTCTGCATCGCTTGCTGTGGAAAGCGCATATCCGGATTTAAAATAAAAGCTGAAGTCGGTACTTCTGCGGCGTTGATCACTGCATGCGAGCGCTCGATAGACACTTTGCTCATCGCCTCGTAACCCGAGCTGACCACCAGATCACAGCCGAGTAACAAATCAGCTTCACCCGCAGGAATACGAACCGCGTTTATTTCTCTACGGCGCTGCGCAATGCGTACGTGGCAGACTACCGCACCAAACTTCTGTGCCAGGCCGGTTTGATTGAGCGTTGCACAGCCCTTTCCCTCGATATGTGCGGCCATCGCTATCAGCGAACCCACGGTTAAAACGCCGGTGCCGCCGATGCCGGTGATGACCGTATTCCAGGGCTTATGTAGCGAGGGTAATGCGGGCTCCGGCAGATTCTCAAAGAACCGGTCAGAACCGCTCAGGTCGAGTTTCTGTTTTTTCAACTGGCCGCCGAGCACGGTGACGAAACTCGGACAAAAGCCCTTAACGCAACTGAAATCCTTATTACAGGCACTCTGGTCGATTTGTCGTTTACGACCCAGCTCGGTTTCCAGCGGCAGTACCGACAGGCAATTGGACTGCACACCACAATCGCCACAGCCTTCGCAGATATCGGGATGGATAAACACGCGTTTGGACGGGTCTTCCAGCAAGCCTTTTTTACGCCGACGCCTTTTTTCAGCCGCGCAGACCTGGTCATAAATTAATACCGAGACGCCCTTGATCTGACGTAATTGTTTTTGTAAAGCATTCATCTCATCACGGTAATGCAGGCTGAAACCGGGAATCGACTGAAACTGGTTATGCCATTTCGCTGGCTCATCGCTCACCAGTGCGATGCGTTTAATACCTTCGCCGCGAATCTGATAGATCAAATCTTCGATGCGGAGTGTACCGTCGATGGGCTGGCCACCGGTCATTGCCACGGCATCGTTGTACAGAATCTTGTAGGTGATATTGACGCCCGCGGCAACAGTAGCGCGTATCGCGAGTATGCCTGAATGAAAATAAGTGCCATCGCCCAGGTTTTGAAACACATGTTCGGTGCTAGTGAAAGGTGCCTGCCCTATCCAGGTGGCGCCCTCACCACCCATCTGGGTGAAGGTTTTGGTAGCCCTGTCCGGCATCCAGGTCGCCATATAATGACAGCCGATTCCCGCCATTGCTCGGCTTCCTTCCGGTACTCTGGTCGAGGTATTGTGCGGACAACCCGAACAATAATGCGGCACACGATCGATACCCTCGCTGAATTTCGCCAACGAAACTTCTTTTTGTAGAATCCACC
>JAOUJX010000582.1 GCA_029882955.1 Gammaproteobacteria bacterium | reverse complement strand
TCTTAATCTTTCATTAACGGGTCTGCCAGACCCAGCGAGGCGCGTATTCTACGTTATTTTTCAGGAATATGGAACGTCCCTACAACCCTAAATTCTGCTATCAGGCAGCGTGCAGCGCGGCTCTATTTGTCTGGCAAATCAATACTACTGGGCCTGAATCCGGGTCTGAACGATGATCTTGGCTAGATTTGCGCTAAATCTGAGGCCGAATCCGGGCGTGACAGTCTGAACCAGAAACGGGCTCAATCAGTACGCCCCCTGGCTACAGCCCTCCGCCAATGTTGCTAGCATGGGCCGCCTGGCCATAGCCATAAACCAGGCTTACAAAAATGCTCATTTCACTGAAATCTGAAATATCCAGGGTACTGTCTTTGTTACGGTATTTAATATCCACCTTACTGTGCAACTTACGAGACAGTCGGTAGTTGATGATACTGCCAACAGTATATAGATAGTCCTCGCGCCCAGTATCCGTTAACTTCGTGTGATCATATTGTCCGTAAACACCCGCCGTAACAGTGGGTGTCACCGAATAATCGAATTTCAGACCAGCAACCTGCACTTCCCTGCCCAATGACGCCTGCTCATAATCCTGCTCATCAAACTCAACCCATACACTCGATTTCAACTTTGCATCCTCTCGCCTGTATGTAAGTTTCGCAACACTATTACGCAAAATCTCAGTTGAAATTTGCTCGTTTGAAAAATCGCCCGTTTCAGGGCTTCTTGAAACATGCAGCAAGTTACGATTGGTATCTGTCACGTCTGATGAGATAGAAGTGTATAAATTTGAAGCGCCCGTTAAATTGAGAACCCAGGTAATAGCACCAGTCAACCCGCGCACGCTTCCACCGCTTTCCCTATCGGCACGGGTTAATCCCAACTTTACACTGTAAACTGAACGGGGAAGTTTGCGTGAGACAATAAGATGAATATTTCTGAACGTTGTGTCACTGATCGACTCTTCATCATAATCAACACTATTCACCTCACCCGCTAATCCCACATTCAATGTCGGAAACATCTGGTAACTCCAGCTAGCATTTAATGAATTTTGCTGGTTATCTATATCCTGAACTTCGTAGGAAAAATTTCGGTATTCTGGTTGCAGGGTAATTGACTGGCGAGCTGATATAGGAAAATAAATATTAGGTCCAAACGTAAATACATTGGTATCCTGAATGTTGTCCGGCGTGGATGGATCAAGAGAATTAATGAATTGCTGTGAAAAAAAATCCTGCATATTCCAGTCGAGCCTGTTTTTAATCATCTCCCAGCCAGCTGTCGCATCCAGATTAAAATATTGCTGATCACCAAATGTATCCTGCGTGTAATGTTGGTAGCTTAGCAAGGTGTTGGCATTGAACTGGAAAGGCCCGCTTCCTGAATCAATTTTAGCACCCACTCTAGCACTCACAACCAACTCATTAACTTCGTTATCAGGAACCAGCTTCGCATTATCTGTGTGTCGCATGTCGACAATCGCAGTGGACTCTATCGTTGCTGTCTCTGCATTAAAGCTGAAAAAAAATATCCCAGCGAGAACGGCGGAGGCACATTTATCAGACTTAATCCGATACAACTCTGATTTCTCCCAATACCACCCTTTTCTGTGACTGATAAGCCATTAGTGATAGAAACC
>JAOUJX010000168.1 GCA_029882955.1 Gammaproteobacteria bacterium | reverse complement strand
AAATAATCAGCCATATTCTGTACGTCTGGCTCCTTGGCATTCTGCTAGCAGATTTACGATTAAGAGTTCGCTGCCTATAGATTTTTAGACCAATGAGTACTATCTTATATCTCAAGTCGATTTGACGATTTGACGATTTGAAAATTTTAAATTTTTACCGAGAAACCAAAAATAAACAGGTACTAGTTATGAACAAAGATATTAATGAAGCATCAGTAGATATTAGCCGTAGAAGCATTTTAGGCCGTCTTGGCCTGGCAGCATCAGTTGCCATCGCCGCGCCCGTGTTAATGACCATGAGCGCACCAGCTCTGGCAAATCATAAAAAGAAAGATCAAGGCTGTAACGGCAAGGGTGGCGAAAATAGTGGAAATGATCAAGCAACTGCAAACAATGCTTGTCCTGAGGCCGAGAAAGACAATGATGGCGTAACTTCCTCTTTCGGGGTTATTTAATAATTAAACACAACTACTAAAAAAGCCTTGCCATATTCTGGCAAGGCTTTTTTTATGTAAAATCGTTTAGTAAAAAATATCAGCTTTTCCGAAACACCAGGTCCCAAACCCCATGCCCCAGCTTCACACCACGATTCTCAAAATGAGTTAAAGGGCGATACGCAGGTTTTTCCGAGTAGCCTGCCTCACCCCCTGAATTTTCAAATCTCGGATCAGACAGCATTTCAGCCGCCATATGCTCTGCATAGTCCCGCCAGTCGGTTGCCATATGCACAACACCACCCGGCTTGAGTAAGTGGGCAAGCAAATCTCGAAACACCTGATTCACGATCCTTCGTTTATTATGCCGCCTCTTATGCCAGGGGTCGGGGAAGAATAACAGAACACGGTCTAGCGACTGCGAAGGCAGCATTTTTTGCATCACTTCAACTGCGTCGTGCTTGATCAGACGGATATTCTCTATGGCGCCCTCATGGATGCTATTGAGGCAACGCCCAACGCCTGATTCGTGAACTTCAACACCCAGATACAGTGCCTCGGGATCGTTCTTTGCCATCGAGATAAGCGCTTCACCGTTGCCAAAGCCAATTTCCAGCTTCAGGGCCTCGAAGCCGTGACTCAGGGCCTCCAGATCGATCTGGGAATCCTGGAAATTGATGCCATATAGTGACCAGTATTCGATCAAAGCATTCTTTTGCGCCGCAGTTAACCGACCGGTTCTACGGACATAACTTTTAATCGGTGGTCGGGACGAACTTGCTGATGTCATATTTGGTTTATACTCGCGAAATAACTAATCGGTACCGTTTATCGGTGCTTTTTTATATCCTATCTCCTTTTACGGGAAATTTTTATTTAATTCACTAGGATACAGGCATGAAAAAAGAAAATGGCTTTACTCTGATCGAATTAATGGTTGTCGTCGCGATTGTCGGCATTCTCATGGCGTATGGTATACCCGCAATGGACAATTTCATAAAGAACGATCGCCTATCGAGCCAGATCAATACGCTCGTTGGTCATCTGGCTCTGGCACGTAGCGAAGCCGTCACGCGCAACGTGCCTGTTGCACTGTGCGCCAGTTCTGACAATGCAACCTGTTCCGGTTGGGACTGGTCCAAAGGCTGGATTGTCTACGCCAATCCAGATGGTAACGTCGGTTTTGATAGCACCACCGACATCATTTTACGCGTACAACAGGAGCTTGCCGGCAATAACACCCTCAGGTCCACCTTCGACGTCGGTTTTGTCTACGATAGGCGCGGGTTTTCACTTAGTGGTAAAGGTTTATTCTTGTTATGCGATGACCGTGGCGTGAATTTTTTAAAATCAATTTCAATTTCGAACACGGGTCGGGTACGGCAGGGAGGGGGAGCTACATGTTAAGCGTTAATAATCGACAAAAAGGAGTCTCACTCATCGAGTCGATGATCGCATTAGTCGTTATTTCGGTTGGCTTACTCGGCATTGCCGCGTTACAGGTCACATCAATGAAGCAGAGTAACAGCGCGCTACATCACAGTCAGGCGGTATGGATCGGGTTCAACATAGCCGAGCGCATTCGTTCAAACTTTGGGCAATTTGCTAACTATGACGGTATTGATACTAACACTGGCTATAGCCAGGACTGTATCGCGGCAGCATGCTCACCGGCCGATTTAATTACGTCTGATGCGGCTGACTGGGCAGATGAAGTGAAAAACCTGCCTTCCGGACGCGGCGTTATCGACGCTCCATTTGGCAATCAACTCCGCATTCAGGTGATGTGGGACGATGGAGACCCCGGCGCCGGATGTGAGAATATCATAGATGCGAAATTAACCTGTTATACGGTCATACTAGAGCAATGAATCATCCCAAACATCTGCATTATATACCTCAGCGAGGCATGTCGCTGGTAGAAGTCCTGGTCGCCATGGTCATCAGCCTGTTCCTGCTCGCCGGCCTCATCCAGGTCTACCTCGCCAACAAATCCTCCTATTCATTCACCAATTCGGTCTTGCGCAATCAGGAAAACGCTCGCTACGCGATGGACAAGATGTCGCTAGAGCTACGTATGGCCGGGTTTTTCGGTTGCGCTGTTTTCGACCGATCTGACCCGGCTGCTATGGACGCAATTGTCAACAACCTGAACCCTAGTGGCCCAGGTTACGATCCATATTTTCACGATTTTCTTTCCCGGCCATTGGTCGAAGGCACCGAGAATGATGGCCTTAACGGATCTGACAGCATTACCTTGCGTGGCGCTTCCCCCCTCAACGTCAGCGTGCAGGCGCCGTTTGCTGTCAGCAAATCAGCCAATATTTTCGTGACTCGGCCAAACGAACTAAAAGCTGGGGATACGGTTATGGTCACTAATTGTCGAGGTGCCGATATTTTTCAGGTCACCAACACCACTGTTGGAACTAACTCATCTACAACGGCAGTCGTTCACAATGTTGGTACCGGCGTGCCCGGTAATTACAACCCGGATAGCTGCAAAGCGGGACATTGCCTGTCACAGGCCTATGGTGCGGATGCAACCATGTTTGAATTACAGT
This sequence comes from Gammaproteobacteria bacterium, assembly GCA_029882955.1. Taxonomy (GTDB): domain Bacteria; phylum Pseudomonadota; class Gammaproteobacteria. The sequence goes on along the minus strand of JAOUJX010000168.1, from coordinate 5,400 downwards.
CGGTGACCTATTCTATAGCAGCAGGTGAGAGTGGCGAACCAGCCCTCTGGCGAACTGCCTTCGACGCTAAATCAACACAGGTCGCCAGCGAAGAACTGGTTGATGGGATCGAACAGATACAAGTGGAGTATGGCGTCGATACCACCAACGATGGTCATCCTAACCAGTACATGACGGCTGACCAGATTACCGCCGATTTTAGCGCACCGAATAACTGGGATGATGTGATGTCCATTCGACTCATGTTATTAGCTCGCTCGGAGCGTGACGGCATTGTCGAAGCACCACAGGTGATTAATTATAACGGAGCAGTGACGACTGCCAACGACAATCGTCTACGCCAGGTATTTACCACCACCATCGCATTACGCAACCGGGTCAGAGATTCATGAATTCATCAAATCCAAATAAACAACGTGGCGTAACCCTGATAGTTAGTCTCCTTATTCTGGTTACCATGACTATTCTAGGAGTGACTTCCATGCTCAACACACGCACCGAGATCAGCATGGCGGGCAACATGCGTAAGGCGGGCATCGCCTTTAATGCAGCCGAAGCTGGTTTACGCGCTGGTGAGGCATATGTTAATGCCTCCACCACAACAACGATTTATGCCGATCCCAGCTATGTAGGGCTTTATAACAAAGACGAACCCAGTCCTCCTTATGCTACCCCAGCAACCTGGCTCGATTCGATACCGGCGCTCACAAATCTGCCTGAGGTCGCAGAGCAACCGAAATTTATTATCCATTATCTGGGGGAACGCTCACAAAATGTAGTAGCCGCAGTGAATATCGGTGGATATGGTAGCGGCCAACCCGGCATGACTGTAGCCAATTTCAAAGTAACTGCCAGGGGAGTGGGGCAAACCGCTAACGAGGTACGCTACGTACAGTCACACATAGGGCATGAATATTAAATTCAGGAGTTATGGAATGAAACAATCAATTAAATCTACCCTGTTATATGCACTGGTGGCCGTCGTATTAGTCGGCATGCCCATGCAACAGGCCAATTCGGCACCGGGAACCCTGCCAAAAGCACCGCTATTCCTGTCGACTATTGTTGAACCCAATGTATTTTTGACGCTGGATGATTCGCTCAGTATGGGGACATCAACCTTAATTCCAGACGACCCTACTAAAGTAAAATTAGTGGGCATGACAATAAACGATAACAACAGTCCGACAATGAACTTCGGCGGTTTCATTCTAGAACTAGAGCACCTTAATCCGAGAACCAACGTCTCCGTAAGCGGCTATACCGACTTTGCTGTGCCACCCGCAGATTTGTATCACGAAGCCTGGATATTAAGAAGCCACCTTTCCAATTACACCTATTATAACCCCGATGTTATCTACGGTATTTGGGCAGGTGTAGATTCAGCGGGTAACCCATATAAGGAATACCAGGTATCCGCCGGTGGAAAACTGGTAGTCCCCATGAATCCATACTATCCAGGAGTCGATCTGTACGATTTACTTCAGACTTACACTTATCACGATCGTAACGAAAAAAGCACAAATAATTACTATATTCCTACTTACTATACGCCTGTTACCCCTTCCGCAGTAGTAGATGCCTCAGCCGCCTACGTAGAAACCAGAATTACCAAAGCGGACACTGTTCAAATTCAAAATTTCTCAAACTGGTTTGTCTACCATCGAACACGTGAATTCGCTATGAAGGCCGCGATAGGCAAAATAGTCAATAATACCGACTCTTTCCGCATGGGCATGCGTTTGTTTAATGGTGGCCACAAAGCCCCCGCTGCCACGATGAGCGATCCCACTAACAAAGCTAATCTCTTAAAAGAACTGTATAGCATTACTAGTTATAACTACCCCGCAAATTATGGAGTGACTCCGGGCCGGAGGGCATTGGAGTTAACAGGACTGATGTTTGAAGATTCGGATCCTACAACTGCGCCAATTCTATCGGCAGCTGAAGGCGGGAACTGCCAGCAAAACTTTAACATTTTAATGAGCGATGGTTACTGGAATGGGGATCCCCCCACCTGGAATACCAAAAGTCCCAAGGACACTAACAACACCGATACACATAGCATCGATCCTAAAGCTATTAGCATCTTCGATGGTGACGCCAGCCAGTCGAATGATGGAGGCAATTACGCTGACGCCTATGAAGACACGCTAGCCGACGTTGCAATGCACTTTTACGAAAACGATCTCAGAATAGACCTGCTCGACGAAGTCCCCACTAGAGAAGGTATAGACGAAGCAACTCATCAACATCTGGTTAATTACGTAGTCTCTTTCGGACTCACAGGCTCCCTGGATACCACAGTCGATCCAGCCGACACAGTCAATTTTCCTGGTTGGACTGACCCAACGACTGGCAATGCACAAAAAGTCGATGATTTATGGCATACGGCTTATAATTCACGTGGCGAGTTGCTCTCTGTTAATGGCGGTTCGAGTGATTTAGAAAGCGCTATTGCCAATTCCTTATCCGATATCTCAGAAATAACCGGAACCATTACTGCATCAGTGGCAGTCAACTCGGCCAAGTTGAGTACCGAGTCAATTGTCTATCTGGCAACGTTTTACTCCGACGGCTGGTGGGGTAACCTGGAGGCATTCCCAATCATCGATACCGATACGGGTGAACTCCAGGCAACACCGGACTGGGATGCATCCAATGTACTGGATAACCGTATAAGCCCCAGGATTATTAACACCTTCAACTCAACAACTAAAGCAGGTATTCCTTTCGAGTGGGCTTCCCGATCCGCCGATATGGAAGCCGACCTGAATAAAAATCCTAACGGCTTAGACGATGCGCTTGGTCCAGATCGACTCGACTTTATCCGTGGTAATCGGAATTTTGAGGGTACTAATTTTCGGGTTAGAAAATCGTTACTCGGTGATATCGTAAATTCTAACCCGGTATACGTCGGAACACCGAATCTGGCCTGGCCTGACAGGGCACCCTTTCCCGAGAGCGCTACAGGCACGCCTTATTCGGATTTTAAAGCCGCCAAAGTAAACCGCCCAAGCAGGCTGTATGTAGGCGCCAACGACGGCATGCTGCACGCGTTCGACGAAAAAGGACAGGAGGCCTTCGCTTACATACCAGGGTTAGTCTACTCGGCAAATCCTAAAGAAGGCCTGCATTACCTGACAGACCCAAATTATATTCATAATTTTTATGTCGATCTGGCGCCCACGGTGTCGGACGTTTATATTAGTTCGGGCGGCAGTACGCAATGGCATACGGTGCTAGTTGGCGGATTACGCGGCGGTGGTAAAGGGCTTTTTGCGCTTGATATCACTACACCTGAAACCTATTCGCAGTTATCGCCTAAACCAGACCTGATGTCGCTGTGGGAATTTACCAGTGATGATGACGCCGCACTTAATGGAGGCGTATCTCGACTTGGATACACTTTCGCACGTCCGTCCATAGGCCTCAGCAACGCCGGCACCTGGGTAGCGATTTTCGGTAATGGCTACAATTCCGATAGCGGTGAAGCCAGCCTGTTCATCGTCGATATCGAAAAAGGGACCGATGGTAACTGGGTTGCCGGAGACTATACAGTGATTGGAACTGGAGTTGGCTCAGCGGGCGCCAAGAATGGCCTTTCAACCCCGGCACTGGGTGATACCGATGGTAACGGGACTATTGATCGTGCCTATGCCGGTGACCTGGAAGGTAATATGTGGGTATTCGATTTATCGGGGAGTACACCCGGTAGCTGGGACGTGGCTTATAGATCAGGCGGCACACCAGCACCGCTTTTTACCACGGCGGCTAATCAACCAATTACCGCCAAGCCAGTGTTAGCTTCGCACCCGACCGTGTCCGACAGTACCCAGAATGATCCTAACATCATGGTTTTTTTCGGAACCGGTCAGTATCTGGTTAGTGGCGATAAGATAACAACCGACGTCCAGGCATTTCATGGCGTTTGGGATCACGGTAAGTCGTTAATAAGTCAGGTAGATCTCGTTCAACAGAATTTTGATGCCACTTTTAGCGGTCGCGTCTTATCGCGAGAGCCGGTCGATTACTCCACTCATGACGGCTGGTATTTTAATCTGCCCGATAGTGGTGAAAGAGCAGTAACGTCACCGATAGCACGCGCCGATACGGTATTTTTCAATACCTTCGTGCCGGGTGAAGACGTCTGTGATCGAGGCGGTTATGGTTGGCGGTTTGCGGTCGATATGGAAAACGGCGGTTCGCCACAGTTTACTACTTTCGACAGTAATGGTGACGGTGAAGTCAACGAGGCCGACTTACAGGTTAGCTCCACCGGACAGGAAAGTACCCTGGCGGCAGTTCGTCAGGAAGGCTTCCTGCCTGAGCCGGTATTTATCGAAGACCTGGTTTTCACAGGCGATCAGGCCGCTAAAATTAAAGCCCTGTCTACGGTACCAACAGGTCGTTTCTCGTGGCAGGAATTAATTTTTTAGAGGAAGCACAATGAATAAACTTAAGTTAACAATAAGTATTTTTCTAACCGCCTGGTTGTTTTCTTCATCGCTGCTGGCGCAGTCACCGAGTTGGGGTACAAACAACTTTGTTAATGTCGGATATATTGGAAATATTACATACGACTCGATAATGATAAACGATAATCGCTATCATCTCAGCGCAGCAACCAAATTTTCGACCGTAGAAAATAGTGACGCGGGAATTAATCACGCGAAAAAAGGACAAATGGTCGGATACAAGCTTATGGTGATCAACAAACGATTCATTGTTGATCACTTGTGGCTAATCCCGGAGAATGAGCATTCGCTCTACAGACGATAAATTAAAGAACCAGGAGAACTCAGTGAAAAGGCACCAATCAGCAGGTTTTACATTAATCGAGTTAATTGTCGTAGTCGCAATCCTCGGAATAATCGCAGCGATATCAATGGGTTATTATGGCAGTTATGTTATCGACGCCAATCGTACCGACGCTCGATCAGCATTAACCCGTGTAGCTTCTTCGCTTGAGAAATGCAAAAGTCTATACAGCAACTATAACAGTGGAAATTGCAATGTTACAGCTGCCAGCATGCCCCCTACGGATGACGGTTATTATACGATCACCGGCGTAATCAACGCTGCAGACTTCACCTTGACCGCTACCCCGGTAGCAGGCCTACCTCAGTCCAACGATACAGAATGCACCAGTCTCACGCTAACCCATACCGGTATCAAGGGCGGTACACCTGCCGTCAATGAGTGCTGGTAATCCGCATATAAGCACTTAGCCCTGGAATCTGATCTGTTATAATTACCTTTTTAACCGATCAGATTCCCAGATTATGACACGCAAGGCAGTCGCCCTTATTTCGGGCGGTTTAGATTCTTTACTCGCCGCCCGGCTAATTCAAGAGCAGGGCATCCAGGTCGAAGGTATTAATTTTTATACCGGTTTTT
>JAOUJX010000532.1 GCA_029882955.1 Gammaproteobacteria bacterium | reverse complement strand
CCCTCGGCAAAAGCCGAGCTGAAAGACGAGGCAAGAATTATTTTTGCCAATTTGGGGCATATGTTCCGACAGTATGCTGACTATCGAATTGCTATCCGTGGGCACACCGATGACCGGGACATCGAAACCGAGCAGTTTCCTTCTAACTGGGAGTTGTCTGCAATTAGAGCAACTACCGTGTTGAGATATTTTATACAACAGGGCATTGACCCGGAGCGGATGACGGCCACTGGTTATGCTGATTTCATTCCACTGGTTGATAATAGTACCCCAGAGAATCGGGCTAGAAACCGGAGAGTAGAGTTTGTTCTGGAAAAAGAAAAAGAATATTGATCTTGATATCGATTCGAGATTCAACGACGGTCGTGGCGCTTACAGGATTGCTCCGGATAAGTCCCGGCCGATATTATTAACCATTAGTGGTATTTCTTATCAGGTGTTGAATGTCAGTGGTACCGGAGTTTGTTTTCGCTCAAACGACTTACAGGTAGGAACCCATTGCGCGGCCATGGTGCGCCTGCCTAGTGAGGACGCTGTCTTTCAGGTCAAGCTGGAGGTGCTAGCTAACCAAAACGGTTTATGTCGCTGCAGTTTTGTAAATATCCACGAAGCGGCAGAGAATTTACTGCATTCCTATATACTAAACTTGCAGAAAGAAAAGATTAGGCAAAACCTGTCCCATTGAGCTGATGGGGGAATAGTAAAGTCCGGTTTTTCTGCCTGGGAAGTTACTGTTATTTCAGTGATTTATTACACTTAACTGAGAATTTGGATTGATTTTTAAGCCAGAATCAGCGATCATCACGCGCTGTCTGGTGAGAATAAATCGTGACTGCCAGAAATTCTTACATTTTTATTTTTTTTCGGGAATCAAAGCTTTGATCAAACAGCGTACCTTGAAGAATGTTATTCGCGCCATGGGTGTCGGATTGCATACAGGGAAGAAAGTCTATCTCACACTCCGCCCGGCTCCCATCGATTCAGGAATCAGATTTCGCCGTGTAGATCTAGAAGAGCCGGTTGAAATCCTGGCGCGCCCGGAAAACGTTGGTGACACCAATCTATCAACCACTCTAACCCAGGACGACGTTCGCATTTCTACGGTCGAACATTTGCTCTCGGCAATTGCCGGACTTGGTATTGATAATGCCTACATCGACCTGAGTGCGGATGAAGTGCCGATTATGGATGGCAGTGCAGGTCCATTTGTCTTTCTCATCCAGTCAGCAGGGATCGTAGAGCAAAATAGCGCTAAGCGATTTATTCGCATCAAGAAGACGGTACGCGTAGAAGAGGGCGACAAATGGGTGGAGTTTACGCCATTCAATGGCTTTAAGGTCAGCTTCGAAATCGACTTCGACCATCCGCTCTTCACCCAGCAGAAACAGGTCTGTAGTATTAATTTCTCAACCACTTCTTTTGTAAAAGAGGTGAGTCGAGCCAGAACATTCGGTTTCCAGAAGGATATTGAATATTTGCGCTCAAACAATCTCGCACTTGGCGGTAGCCAGGACAATGCTATTGTTCTGGACGATTACCGGGTATTGAATGAAGACGGTTTAAGATACGATAATGAGTTCGTAAAACATAAAATACTGGATTCTATCGGTGATTTATACCTGCTTGGGCATAGCCTGATAGGCGCATTTTCAGGATATAAATCGGGTCATGCTTTAAATAACCGGCTATTACTGGCTTTATTGGCCGAAGAAGATGCCTGGGAAGAGGTCACATTTGATGACGCTGCCACGGCTCCAATTTCTTACGCACAGCCTGTTGAAGCCGAAGCAATTTAGGTTATAAATGTGAATATTCTCTTCCTGTCATCAAATAAAGGTCAATTGTGCAGCCTGAGCCTGGGGAAACCTTTGCACTTTTTGGCTGTAGTTCTGATGATAGGGGGAATGATGGCTGGTTCGTTCTACTGGGGGCATAGCCTTAATCCTGCTATTAGTGATCAAGCACTGGTCGATCAATGGAAACGTGATTTACAGCAACAACAGGTGCGTCTAAAGCATATCCAGGAAGAGTCAGATGCAAACGTAGATGCCATGTCGTCGAGGCTAGGGTTGTTGCAGGCCCATGTTAT
>JAOUJX010000531.1 GCA_029882955.1 Gammaproteobacteria bacterium | reverse complement strand
AAGTTTCCGAAAAACAGGATGTTTGTGGTTTATTGCGCCGGGCCCCATTGCAATGGCGCGAACAGGGCTGCAATACGACTGGCAAAACTAGGACTACCGGTGAAATTGATGATTGGCGGCATAACCGGCTGGCTCAACGAAGGCTTTACGCTGGAGGTGATTGCTGAACCGGTAGAATGATCTCAAGCCGCGGTCCTATCGCGGTAAATCCGTTCTTCAAATAAAAATCAATTGTCCTTTGCCACTGTTCGGGTGAAGGCGCTCCGACTTCCAGAATCGTCCATCCCTTATCGGCGCCGAATGATTTTGCGGCTTCGATGAGCCCGGCACCAACGCCTTTAGACCTGAACTCAGGTTTGATATAAAACTCGGATATTTCACCAAATGCACCACCGGCATAGATGGCTGCGCATTCGTTGATGTTTAATGTGGCTATAATATCACCGTTAAACTCCGCGACTAATGCCCAGAAGTTTTCCCCTTTGGATAAAAGTGTGTTTGATGTCTCGACATAGGTTTCTCTGCTCTGTTCGGCAACCCATTCAGGTGACAGTTCGAATAACAGATCCCAGGTTAGTGATCCGACTGCGTTGTAGTCGGCGGGAGTTGCTGTGCGTATAGTAAAGTCTTTATTCATGGTTCACCCGTCTTAATCGGCTATATCCGTACTGGGAAAAACTGAAAATATGTCATACCAAAAGGCCCGCCTGAAAGCCTTCCAGTACCGCCTCTTCCGCAGTTCGTGGGGCCAGACAATCTCCCGCCAGGTGACATTCGATACCGTTAGTACGTACCCAGTCTTCCAGTGGATTAAATGGCGTGTGCCCCTGGCAGAGAACGAGGGTATCAACGTCTTCACAAATCACCGGCTCATCGCTCATGGTGTGTTGTAGATAAACCGTGTCTTCATCTGCACCGAACAACCTGACATAGGGAATCATTTCTACGCCCAAAGCGTGCAAGCGCCCAACGGATGAATCGCGCACATACATCTGGATAGTCTGTCCGGGCATATATCCATTCACGGCCAGCCTTACCCGGCATCCTTCCTGTGCCAGCTTTTCAGCGATGCCGATGCCGATCCAGTCGGCCCGCCAGTCTGCGACGACGACCGATCCTCCGACTTTGACCTCGCCGCGTAGCACCTGCCAGGCATCGACAACATGGGCTACCTGGCAGCCTTCGAATTCCGGCCAGCGGGGTCTAGCACCCGTAGCCAGGATAACGGCGTCTGGTTTTTCGGATTCGAGTAATACTTCATCCACCGCTTTATTTTTTATCACGTTAACACCGGCCAGAGCCATCTCCTGTTCGAGATTGGTGACAATTCCACCAAATTCCATACGGGTGGGCAACAGTTGAGCCAGCAAAGCCTGTCCACCGAGGCTATTTGACTGCTCATAAAGGCTGACATTGTGCCCACGTTCTGCTGCCACGGTGGCAGCCTTCATGCCGCCCGGTCCACCGCCAACCACCATAATATTCCGCGGGCTGGCAACTTTTTTAGCGATCGCATCGCCAAATTTTACTTCCCTGCCCGAGACCGGATTCTGGATACAGGAAATCGGGTAACCCGCATGAAAATGCCCGATGCAGGCCTGGTTGCAACCGATACAGGCACGAATATTATCGACCTCGCCACGATAAGATTTACGCGGCATATCCGGGTCGCAAATCATCGCACGCGTCATACCACAGGCATCGGCATGACCTCTAGATAATATCCCTTCGGCGATTTGCGGCTGATTAATACGCCCGGTGACAAATACCGGAATCTCTATGCGCGACTTTATAGCAGCAGAAAATGGTGAGGTGTATGCATTTTCGACTGACATGGGCGGGACGATGTGAATCGATCCTGTCAGCGTAGACGACGAGCCGCCGACAACGCTCATGTAATCCAGGTCGCCATCCCCCGCAAGGGCGGTGCATATTTCCAGCATGGCATCGAGATTGAGTCCGTCGGGGCTGAGTTCATCGCCGGAAAGGCGCATACCAATGACAAAATCGTCGCCTGTCTTAGATCGAATATTGGCGGCGACTTCGCGTATGAAACGCAGTCGATTATCCAGACTCCCACCATATTGGTCC
>JAOUJX010000167.1 GCA_029882955.1 Gammaproteobacteria bacterium | reverse complement strand
AATAGCAATGCCAACCAGTCCCGCCGCTAGCGGTAACAGGCTAAATGGCATTTTGTATCGCAGATAAAACAACAGGCTGGTCAGGCAAAGAACTCCAACACCAAAAACCGTTGCATTCTCGTGGTCAAAGGCAATGGCTTTGTTGACAAAAAATAAAATCGAAATCAGGATCGCGATACCGGGTAGTGACAGTCGACGCACTCGTACCAGCCATTCGGCGATTACAATAAACCCAACTACAGGGATCATATATAAATACCCGGAAAGCCCAGTCATATTGATAGCAATGACCAGCAAAACCACTCCCAGCGTGATAAACACATCGCCAAAGCTACGAATAAACCTGAGTGGCTCCTCGCCAGCTACGGTATCACTGGCTACCGGCTGATTCTGTACAAAACGCAACAAAGGCTCGACCTGATCGCTTTGAATAATGCCCTGGTCGGCGGCTTTTTGTAATATTTCTCTGGAAATCATGGCGGGGCAAATGAGTCAGTGAAGAGCCAGTATAGGTTAGATATACTACTCTCACCAAACAGATCCGACAGGAAAGAGAACGACATGATACCGCTTGATTTAAATGACCACGAAGCACGCGTCATTGGTTGTCTGATGGAGAAATCGGTCACCACACCGGATCAGTATCCACTTACGCTAAATGCTTTAACCAATGCCTGCAATCAGAAGTCGGGGCGCGACCCGGTGATGTCATTAACCCAGGGTACGGTGCAACACACGATCCGCGAACTGGAGGAACGTCACTGTGTTCGAGTCGAAGAAAATTTCAAACGCGGCGTCGAAAAGTATACCCAGCGTTTCTGTAATTCATCGTTTAGCCAGTTGCAGTTCGATGCACCGCAGTTTGCCATCGTCTGCCTGCTGCTACTTCGAGGCGCGCAAACACCGGGAGAACTCCGAGCACGGAGTCCACGCTTGCACGAGTTCACCGATAATGCCGCTGTCATCGATTCGCTCGATAGCCTGATCGCGCACGAAGGAGAGCCACTGGTGATAAAGCTACCGCGCACGCCCGGACGGAAAGATTCGGAGTATATGCATCTGTTTTCCGGAGCCGTCGATATAGAGGCTTATGCGGTCGAAGCACAGTCGACCAGAGACAGTGAGCCGTCTTCACGGGCAAGCCTGCCAGACCTGACCCAGCGAGTCAGTGATCTGGAGGCCGAACTGGCAGAATTGAAAAAACTGCTAAGCTGAATACGAGCCCGGCATTGCGATAAAAAATCGTCCCTGCAATTGATTTGAGTCAAACCCCAGCAGCTAGCAAATTCTACACTGTCATAATACTCATACTCGGAGAGTAGAAATGATCCGAAAAATTCTGGTTCCTGTCGATGGTTCAACACAGTCAGATAAGGCACTGGAGTTTGCCTGTAATCTGGCAGAAAAGTACGACGCTACGCTACATATCCAGCATACCGTAGAAACTACGTTACACGAGCACGCCATGTTTCTGGGATCGGCCGGGTTTGCTTTCGAACTCAATGAGGAAGATATTCAAAAAGCCGGTCGGAAAGTAATCGAAGCGGCATCCAAAATAGTCGACGAACAACACTGCCAGTCAGCCGTGACAGAAATCACGCACGGATCACCTACTGAAAACATCCTGCAACGTGCCAAAGATGACGATGTCGACATGATCGTCATGGGTAGTCGTGGCCTCAGTGACCTCGGTGGATTGCTACTGGGTAGCGTCTCGCATAAGGTGAGCCACCTGGCCGAATGCACCTGTGTGACGGTGCGTTAGACGAACATAAGACAGTTTGAGCTTTGCTAATCCTTGCGCTGACCACGTTTATACGAAATCGGTGTCGGGTAGGCATTAACGACCCAGTAGGTCGACGCAATAAAAGTTAATACCACGACAAGCTGTATCAGGTATGACGAACGTTCATCTATCAAGCCCGAAGCCAGGGCGCTAAAGGCGATTAATAGCGAGAACTCACTGGCCTGCCCCAGCCTGACTCCGAGCTGAGCCGAATGTTCGGGCTTTTCTCCAATCGCCTTAAACCCCAGTTTAAAGATCACTGGTTTTGCCACCATTAACAGAACAGTGATCATCAAACCGGGCACGATCAATTCCTGAGAGATCACCAGGTCGAACTCTGCACCAATCGAAAAGAAGAACAGTATCAGGAAGAAATCTCGTAATGGCTTTAACTCTTCAGCAATAACCAGAGCTATAGGGACTGTCGCCAGGCTGATACCCGCAATGAAGGCTCCCATTTCGAGAGACAAACCGATCATATCCGCCGCACCGGCAACAAATAAACCCCAACCCAAAGCCATGACAAAAGTATGTTCTTTAATTACATCAAACTTCAGAAAAAGATGGGTGATAACAAATTTGACGAAAACGAATGAGAATATACTCAGGCCAACGAGCTTTAGTAATAACAGGACAACAGATACTGTGATGCTGTCCATGCCGCCTTCGGTTACCAGCACTATTAGCACGATAGCAATGACATCCTGTATTAACAGCACGCTAATCATCACTTCGCCGATATGGTGGTGATGCAACTGAGTCGTTGGAATTAACTTCATGCTAACAATCGTGCTTGAGAACATTAACGCAGCGCCAATGATCAAACTGTCGAGTAACGGGTAGCCTAATAGCAATGCGGCGATCAGGATGATCAGCATAAACAGTATACAGGTTACCAGCGCGACCAGGCCGACCCGGCCTAACAGGCCGACGAGCTTTCCCGGCTGGAAGTTAAGGCCTATTAAAAACAGTAACAGGATAATACCAACATGCGCCAGTTGATCGATTTGCTCGGCATCGTTTATCAGGCCTAACCCGTTCGGCCCGACGCAGACGCCCAAAGCAATGTAGGCAAGAATGATAGGCTGCTTCAAATACAGGAATACTGTAGCGAACAATGCCGCACCGGCAAAAATCAGCACAAATTGTAGAATAATATGATTTTGCATTATTTGTAGTCATCCCTCTACAGCATCGGATTTACCGACTAATCGACAGCTTTAACAGATCACCACGCCCTCGCAGTAATCAGTTCTATGCCTGTGCCAGCGCCTGGTCCAGATCCCAGAGAATATCATCCAGCGTTTCCAGACCAACCGAGATACGGATCATATCGGGTGATACACCCGCTGCGATCTGTTGCTCCTCGCTCAGTTGTCGGTGCGTGGTAGAAGCCGGATGAATAATCAGTGTCTTGGCATCACCAACATTGGCCAGGTGGCTTAAGAACTGGGCCGCCTCAATAAATTTAGACCCCGCTTCAACACCACCCTTAATACCAAAACTGAGTATCGAACCCGCGCCTTTGGGCAAATATTTTTGTGACAACGCATGGTATTTATTATCAGGCAATTCGGTGAAATTCACCCAACTAACCTTATCATGCTCGCTCAAAAACCTGGCCACACCGCGTGCATTGTCGCAATGACGGTCCATGCGTACCGGCAGAGTTTCGAGCCCCTGTAATAGCATAAATGCGTTAAACGGACTCAGACTTGGACCGAGTGTGCGCAGGGGTTCACAACGAGCTTTCATGGTAAAGGCAAAGTCGCCGAAGGTTTCATAAAAACGGACACCGTGATAACCCTTTGACGGTTCGGTCATGCAATCGAAATTACCATTGCCCCAGTCGAACTTGCCCGACTCGATGATCACCCCACCGATCGAGGTGCCATGCCCACCGATAAACTTGGTGGCCGAATGAGTGATGATATCGGCGCCAAATTCAAACGGCTTACACAGATACGGCGTAGCAAAGGTATTGTCGATAACGAGTGGAATACCGGCATCGTGTGCAACCCTGGCCACTGCCTCAATATCGAGAATATTGTTTGACGGGTTACCTATCGTCTCGGCATAAAGTGCTTTAGTCTTCGGCGTGATCGCTTTGCGAAAGTTTTCCGGATCATCCGGATCCACAAAATGAACATTAATGCCCATGCGCCGCAGGGTGACATCAAACTGCGAATAAGTACCACCGTACAGGGTACTGGCCGAGACGAGCTCGTCGCCCGCTTCGAGAATCGTGAGCAATGCAGTCGCCTGCGCTGCCAGGCCAGAACTGACAGCAAGCGCGGCACGACCACCTTCAAGTGCTGCCATGCGCTCTTCGAACACCGCATTGGTCGGATTATTCAGGCGCGAATAAATATTACCGAAAGTTTGCAAATTAAAAAGACTGGCGGCGTGATCGGTGCTGTCAAACACGAACGAACTGGTCTGATAAATAGGTACCGCACGCGCACCGGTGGCTGGATCGGGAATTTGACCCGCGTGCAGACAAAGTGTTTCAATTCCAAAATCTCGATCGGCCATATGCTTAATCTTCTAGTGGGTTACGTACAATGGGCGCTTTGCGGAAATCACTTTGGTATCGACACCGACCCAGTTAAGTCCGCCAAACAAACGGGCATATTCAATCTTAACGCAGCGATCCATTACCACCTCGAGTCCCGCTTCATCGGCAAGTTTTGCCGCTTCCTCATTAATAACACTCAATTGCATCCATAGCACTTTGGCCTTGATTTCGATTGCCTGTTCGGCAAAAGGCATAACCCGGTCAGCACGCTGAAACAGGTCGACCATATCGACTGCTTCGGGGATCGATAGCAAATCCGGATAAGACTTCTCGCCCAGGATTTCATCGTAATTCGGATTCACCGGTATAATGCGGTAACCATGATCCTGCATATATTTGGCGGCAAAAAAGCTGGGGCGCATTTCGTTAGCAGAGAGACCAACCACGGCGATGGTTTTACACTCCCTGAGAACGCGTCTTAATTGATTACTGTCAGTCATTCAGTTCGTTCGCTATCGTACGTAAGAGAAATTTCTGTATCTTGCCGGTTGATGTTTTTGCCAGCGGTCCAAACACGATTGTTTTCGGCACCTTGAATCGGGCCATATTGTCACGACAATAATCGATTATATCCTCTTCGCTGGCTTGCTCGCCTTGCTTCAGAGACACAAAGGCGCAGGGGCTTTCACCCCATTTTTCGTCGGCTCGAGCGACTACCGCAACTTCCATTACCGCCGGGTGTCGATAAATAATATTCTCGACTTCGATGCTGGAAATATTTTCACCACCGGAAATGATGACGTCTTTGGAGCGGTCCTTGATTTCGATATAACCGTCTTCGTGCCAGACCGCGAGATCTCCCGAATGAAACCAGCCGCCACTCAAAGACTCCTGGGTCGCATCGGCATTTTTCAGATAACCTTTCATGACGATGTTACCCTTGAAAAATATCTCTCCCAAAGTCTCACCGTCTTTCGCTACCGGTTCCAGGGTTTCCGGGTCACCAACCATTAAGGCTTCGAGCATTGGGTAACGCACACCCTGCCGGGACTTAAATACCGCCTGTTCGACCACAGGCAATTCGCTCCACTCTTTATGCCAGGCACAAACCACCGCAGGACCATAGACCTCGGTCAGACCATAGGCATGGGTGACATTAAAATTCAGGTTCTCCATCGCCTCCAGCACCGTGGGCGGAGGTGCCGCCGCCGCAGTCATAATATTCACTTCATGGTTAACATCAGCCTTCAAATCATCGGCCGCATTGGCGATTAAATTCAGCACGATAGGCGCGCCGCACAGGTGTGTCACTTTTTCCGTTTTCATTAACTCATAAATCGCGTCATCCCTGACCGCCCGAAGGCAGACGTTAGTGCCGTTCATCGCTGCTATAGTCCAGGGAAAACACCAGCCGTTGCAATGGAACATCGGTAGTGTCCACAGATAAACCGGATGAGCCGTCATATTCCAGGCCATGATGTTCGAAACCGCGTTCAGGTAAGCACCACGATGATGATAAACCACACCCTTCGGATTACCCGTAGTACCCGAAGTGTAATTCAGGCTGATAGCCTGCCATTCATCCGCTGGTAAAGACCACTCGAAACCGGCATCACCTTCGTTAAGAAAATCTTCGTATTCTATTTCGCCTATGAATTCGCCGCCTGCATAGGTTTCGTCATCAACATCAATCACCAGAATGTTGTTTTCGAATTGACTCAGTGCATCTCGAATGACCGCCGAATATTCACGGTCTACCAGGATAGCCTTCGCTTCTCCATGCTGAAGCATAAATGCGATGACCTCGGCATCGAGTCGATAATTCAGCGCGTGTAAAATAATACCCGCCATCGGAATCCCGAAGTGTGCCTCGTACATCGCCGGGATATTCGGCAACATGGTAGCCACCGTATCACCCGGTTGTATCCCGCGTCCTCTCAGGGCCGAAGCCATTTGCCGACAGCGAGCATAAGTTTGAGACCAGGTGTTGCGGACTTTACCGTGTACAACCGCGATGTTTTCCGGGTAAACCGATGCCGCGCGTTCGAGAAAAGTCAACGGCGATAAAGGGGTGTAATTGGCTTCGTTTTTGTCGAGGTTCTGCTCGAAAATATTTTTATTCATAGCCAGTCGAACTACCGTCCTTGCCAGCAGGGCTTACGCTTTTCGATGAATGCATCGATGCCTTCTCGCGCGTCCTCACTGTCCATATTGCAGGCCATGGTATCGCTGGCAAAATCGTAAGCCTCGCTTAACCCCATGTTGAGTTGTTTGTAAAACATGCGCTTACCGGTCTTGATGGCTAGTGGAGACTTGGCTGCGATTTTTTCTGCCAGCGCCCGGGTCTCTGCGGCCACATTCTCCACCGGGGTAACGCTATTAACCAGGCCGTAGTCGCAGGCAGTTTGCGCGTCGATAAAGTCACCGGTGAGCAACATTTGCATCGCCTGCTTACGATGCATATTGCGACTGAGCGCCACCGCCGGAGTGGAGCAAAACAAACCGACGTTGATACCCGATACTGCAAAGCGTGAAACATCGGAAGCCACCGCCAGATCACACTGCGCAACCAGCTGGCAGCCTGCTGCAGTGGCTATACCATCAACCTGGGCGATGACCGGCTGCGGCATTTCCGCGATGGTTTGCATCACCCGACCGCATTGCTGAAATAACGCCTGATGAAACTCACGGTCTTCGCTACTACGCATTTCTTTCAGGTCATGGCCCGCGCAAAAAGCTTTACCGTTAGCCACTAAAATCACGACATTGACCGACTCATCGGCGGCAGTTTGGTCGAGTGCCTGCTGTAATTCAGTCAGTAATAACTTCGACAAAGCATTGTACTGATCAGGCCGATTTAAGGTCAGCGTAGCGATTCCATTATCTATGTTTTTGGTAAGAACAGGCTTGTTGATCGGTTCGTTGACGACAGCGCTCATGGCAAGTCTCCTGATGTTATTCTATGGGAATTATCATGCCTGAAATTATGGGACAAGTACATCGTCGGAGCCTGACTCCTCTTCACCGGATATTCAAAAATCTTTAACGACTCAGTCGTCTGTGTTGACAACGGTGGTCAACCAGACAATTGTTGCGCTACCTTGCGGGCTTCTGCGATTAAACTTTCGTCCTCCACTTCGGCGATCATGGTCGGGAAGACATTTTTAACGGGAATAAAGTTACTACTCATCGGTTCATCCTAACCAGTTTCGCGATACACTAAAACTTTAATTAACCTTCATCAAACTACCAAATGCCATTTACAAAAGTTCGCGACATCAACCTGTATTACGAAATCGCTGGCGAGGGGCCCCGTTTACTCTATATCAGCGGTACCGGTGCAGACCTTCGTAATAAGCCCAATATATTCGATTCAGCGTTAGCCGAACATTTTGAAATTCTCGCCTTCGATCAACGCGGACTAGGGCAAACCGACCGACCCGATATTGCATACAGCATGGCCGACTATGCGATGGATGCCGCCGCTTTACTCGATGCGATGAAATGGGATAGCTGCCATCTACTTGGGGTTTCCTTTGGAGGCATGGTGGCGCAGGAATTTGCTATTCGATATCAACAGCACATTAACCGCCTGGTACTCTGCTGCACCAGTAGCGGCGGCCAGGGTGGAGATTCCTACCCTTTTCACAAGCTGGTCGATTTGTCCGACGATGAAATGGATTCGATTTCTACCGCCATCGCCGATACCCGGCACGACAAAAACTGGCAGCGGGAAAACCCTGATGACTATCGAGCCATCATTGAGCGAAGCAATAGTCGGAATGCCGGTGCCGGTGAACCGGGCCGTGAAACCGGTGCGCGGCGGCAACTCGAAGCGCGTATCGGGCATAACACTTTTGACCGTTTACCCCAGATAGAATTACCGGTTTTTATCGCAGGCGGTTGCTACGACGGCATTGCGCCACCCGCCAACTTAGAAGCGCTTCATCGTCAGATCGAGCATTCACAGCTGAAATTTTTTCAGGGTGGGCATGACTTTTATGATCATGATGCGATGGCTTACCAGCGGATTACTGATTTTTTCCTTGGAAAAGCGAGTGATTAATAGCCTCTTCTCCCGCTTGATGGACAGACCCTTC
>JAOUJX010000166.1 GCA_029882955.1 Gammaproteobacteria bacterium | reverse complement strand
CGATCGCTTCCCAGTCTGATGCGTCGAGCACTTGCTGGGCACGGGGTAATATTTCGCGTTCTTCTTTGAGGGCGTGTTCGCGCTCGAAGGTGGTATATTTGAGTACGCTGTCGCGAAAGGTTTCGAATTCCTCAGCACCGCTAAACTCGAACGCCGATAGTGCCTTGAGCATTTCAACGAATAAAACCTCACCCTCTTTATGTTGTCGACCGAGTTCTTCGATTAGTTCTTTCATGTCGGGTGCCTTGTTCAGCAGGCGTGGAAATAAAAAGTGGTTCTCTTTCGGGTGATGGTAACGGTCGAGAAAACGGTCGATATAGGTGAATAGCCCGTGAAAAATCGCCAGATCGGCCTGCTTGCCTTTGCCGATTTCGGCGACTAACTGCTCCATGCTATACAGTACGGCACCAAGATTCCGGTGTTCACTTTTAATGATACTAATTGTTCGCATAGACTTATCCTCCGAAGTCCATGATAAATTGAATTAACAAACCCCGGTATTAGTATTTCCCCGTACCAGTTTCTTCACCTTAGCGCTTACGCTTCGCCCGCGGATGCGCCGCATCATAAACCTTCGCCAGGTGTTGAAAATCGAGGTGGGTATATATCTGCGTAGTACTGATATTGGCGTGACCGAGTAATTCCTGTACGGCACGGAGATCACCGCTAGACTCCAGCAGGTGGGTGGCGAATGAGTGTCTCAGGGTGTGGGGCGACAGGTGCTGATTAATATCCTGGCGTATGGCCAGCTGGTTGAGGCGGACTTGCACGTTACGTGCTGAGATGCGTTTTCCCAGCTTGCTGATAAATAAAGCCGCTTCATCTTGTCGGGTTAAACCAGGGCGCTGTTTTAGCCAGCGGTTTATGGCTTCGCAAGCTTTTGTGCCAATGGGTAAATATCGGGTTTTATTGCCTTTGCCGGTGACGATTAACTGTTGCTGTTTCAGGTCGATATCGTTGAGGTTGAGACTGACCAGCTCGGCGAGCCGTAATCCTGAGGAATAAATCAGTTCGAACATGGCAATATCGCGGATGAACAATTCATCCTTGCTGGAGCCCGTCTGTAACAATCGGTCGATTTGTTCGGCGTCGCAGGTTCTGGGTAATGGCTGGCCGGACTTGGGAGCACTGACTTCTCTGGCCGGATTGTTCTTAACCAGTTTTTGCCGGATCAGGTACTGATAAAAACTGCGTATAGTCGATAATTCGCGTTGAATCGAGGTGCTTTTCAGGCCGTTTCGATGCCGGAATGCGGCATATCCGCTGACTTCGCGATAGCCAACCGCCTGCCAGTCGTCGACGTTTTGTGTCTTCAGATATTTCTGCAGGTTGAGCAGGTCGCGCCGATAATTTTTGCAGGTATGGTCTGAATAATATTTTTCACTGCGTAACATCTGGATGAAGGCGTCCAGATATTGTTCGGCCTTCATGCTAGTCGCCCAGTAAACCCTGAATGCGAATACTCACGAGCTCGCCCAGTTGCTCCAGAAAGATCGTCCCCATGGCTTTATCGAAGCGAGTTTCGCTGTTGCTGCCGAGGCAGAGTAAGCCAATGTCAGTGGTATGGAATAACGGAATTAAGGCGCTGGAGCCGATGTTGATGCTGTCGCCGAATAGCTCGTGATGAATTTCCTTCTCCTGCTGACTGCATACCGGTTTTCGGTTTTGAATCCAGTTCTGCACGGTTTCCAGGATGGTACTGTCGCGTGCGAGATAATGGGGTTTCAGCCGACTCTTTTTGTCCAGCACCGAAGGCAAGATGCGAAACCGCACATAGTCGGTGTAGAAAAATGTCTGTACCTGGTTTTGCACCATCGCCAGCACATCGTCGAGCTGGTTGGTACTAATTAATTCTAGTGCGAGTCGATGAAAGCGTTGATTCAGTTCCTCGTTTTCACGGGCGATGCTCACCAGTTCATCCATATTCGTCTTTAGAACCTGGTTTTCGTCGCGTAGCATTTTCATTTGGCGTTCGACTAGCGATGTGACACCGCCGGACTGGTGCGGGATCGTCATCGAGCCGAATACTTCCGGGTAAGACATTAATGCCTCCGGGTTATTGCGCAAATACTCGATTGCTGCGGACTCTTCGCTCTGGACTATTTTGATACTACTTTTGCTCATATTCGATGTCACCCTGGAACACCATCGCTGTTTCGCCTGTCATCATAACGGGGTTTCCTTCGCCTTGCCATTCGAGTTTCAAATCGCCGCCGGACAACTGTGCGGTTGCTTCGGCGTCAAGCAGGCCCAGTTGAACCCCTGCCGCGTGAGCGGCACAGGCACCGCTGCCACAGGCCCGGGTTTCGCCGACGCCGCGCTCGAAGACGCGTAGTTTAAAATGACTGTTATCGAAGACTTGCATGAAACCAACATTCACTCGTTCGGGGAAAAATCGATGCGATTCAAGAACCGGGCCGAGGGTTTCCAGGGGAGCTGAATCGACATCGTGGACCTGGATAACTATATGCGGATTACCGATCGACAAAGCACTGAATTCGATGAGTTGATAATCGACTTTGATCGAATATTGATCCTGGCGCAGGTTCTGGTCGAGTGGAATTTGTTGTGGTTCGAAGTTTGGAACCCCCATGTTCACACGAACACGGATGGCGTCAATCATTTGTAACTCTAGCAGGCCGGTGTTAGTTTCAACCGGGATAATGTCGAGATCGGTTAAACCCTGTTCGAGAACAAAACGTGCGAAGCAGCGGGCACCGTTGCCGCACTGGGCTACTTCTCCGCCATCGGCATTAAAAATACGATAGCGGAAAGCGGCCTGTTCTGATTGTGGCTTTTCGACGATTAGCATTTGATCGAAGCCGATGCCGGTATGCCTGTTTGCCCATTGATGGATGAGTACGGGATCAGGCTCGAAATGCTGACTGATCGCATCAATCACCATGAAGTCGTTACCGAGGCCGTGCATTTTGCTGAATTTTAAAGTCATTAGCAGGGGTCAGGGTAGTAAGGATTCACCGCGAATTAAATCGTCAATCTTTTCGCGCTCTCGAACGCAATAATGCCGGTCACCATCGACCATCACTTCGGCTGCGCGGCATCGCGTGTTGTAGTTCGAGGACATGGTAAAAGCATAGGCTCCCGATGAACGTATCGCCAGCAGGTCGTTTTGTGCTATTTGCAGTGAACGATCTTTGCCAAGAAAATCACCAGTCTCGCAAATGGCACCGACCACATCGTAAACACGTTCTGGTTCAGCACTTTGTTGTTCGACGCGGATAATGTCCTGCCAGGCACCGTAAAGCGATGGCCGTATCAGGTCGTTCATAGCGGCGTCCATAATAGCGAAATTCTTGTCCTCGGATTGTTTAATGTAATCGATTCGGCTGATCAGGATACCGGCGTTGCCCGCTATGGCCCGGCCAGGCTCAATTACAATTTTGCCGTCGAAATTTTGCAGACGCTCCTGCAATGCGGCAGCCCATTCCGCCGGTAATGGCGGCGTTTCCTCTCGGTAACGGATGCCCAGTCCACCGCCGAGGTCGAGATGGCGTATGTGAATCTCCACCGCCCTGAGGCGTTCAACCAGCCCGAGCAGGCGATCGAGGGCGTCGATATAAGGCGATAGTTCGGTTAACTGCGAACCAATATGACAATCGATACCGATCACCTCGATATTCGATAACTGGTTGGCTTTTACATAGATACGCTCGGCGTCTTTGAAAGCAATGCCGAATTTATTTTCCTTCAGACCAGTGGAAATATACGGGTGGGTTTTAGCGTCAACGTCGGGATTAACCCGGAACGAAACTCGTACGGTCTTATCATTTTTAGTCGCAATTTCATTCAGTAGCTCGAGTTCCTGCTCGGACTCAACGTTGAAACAATGGATATCCTGATCGATGGCCAGTTGCATTTCATCGGCCTGCTTACCGACACCGGAGAATACAATATTCTCTGGTTTTCCGCCGGCGCGAAGTACACGTTCGAGTTCGCCGCCGGAAACAATATCGAAACCCGACCCCAGTTGCGCCAGTACATTCAAAACGGCGAGGTTGGAGTTGGCTTTCACCGCATAGCATGTTAGATGATCATGACCGCTCAGTGCACTATCGAAGGCATGCCAGTGTCGCTCCAGCGTCGCTCGCGAATAAACGTATAGTGGGGTGCCATATGTTTCGGCCAACTCGCTAATCGCAACAGCTTCGCAAAATAATGCGCCGTTTTTGTAATTAAAATGATCCAAAGGTTTAACCTGTTTGTTTGCTTTTTTCGTCTTCTTCGGGGAGCGTCAAAGGGCCTTTGTTGCCACAGGCCGACAGACCAGCAAGCAGTACAATGCAAAGCAGCAGTGGGACAAGGGTAGCGCGCATAACTATCGACTCAACCAAAAACAATATTATGTTGTTGCCAATGGCATTAGACAAGCTGAATCATTATGCCACAGAGTCATAAATCCTCATCGATATGATTGACAGGGTTGAGAGGCCGTCCATGTAGACGAAATTCAAAGTGCACATGATTGCCGGTCGCATTACCGGTGCGGCCGACACGCCCAACGATTTGGCCCTGTCTGACGGTTTGACCTTCGCCGACCTCGTTGCGGCTATTATGCGCGTAGGCCGTTTCGATTCCATTACCATGATCGATAACGACAATATGCCCGTAGTCACGGTTATAACCGGAAAAATTCACCCGACCGTCGGCCGCAGCAAATATTGGGGTTCCCGATGGGGCGCGCAAATCGATACCCGAGTGTAAGCGACCGTTACGCTGGCCGAATCGTGATGAAACATCGATTTTGGTAAGAGGCCATATATAACGGGCCTGGTTACTTTCGATGCTGGCTGTATAAACAGTCCCGGTGCTTGAATTTTCCCCGGCGTATGTGTCATTCACAGTTTGAAGGGGGATTAGCAGTCGCATACCGGGCTCTGGATCTAATGGGTTAATCCCCGGGTTCGCATGTCGTAACTGTGCAGGAGTGAGTTCTAAGGCGAAGGCGATAGAGTGGATGTTGTCGTTCGGTTGAACGACGTAATATCTTTGTGTGTCGGTATCTACAAAAGACTGGAATGGGGCGCAGGCGATGCTTCCCATAGCCATTAATAAAATGAAGCTGAGTTTGGGCATGACTAATTTTGAGACTACCTGTGTTGATTGTAAATAGAGCTTTTATCAGCTAATAACGCCGTGTGTGATCTATTGTTACTATTTCGGTAAACACTGGCAAGTGCCAGGTGGGAGCGAGAATAACTATAAAATTCTCGGTTGCACAGTAATTTTGCGGCCTGTGGTCGATGAGCTGATCACCGTATTACACGGTAAGAATTTTTACGACATCCAGCTTGAAACCGGGTATTTCGTCAAACGCAAGAGACAGGATAATTGGGCCGCGACTGAAAGGCGGGTTAATCAATTTGGATTCGATTTTTAGCTGAAAACAGAAGCGTTGCAGTGTCATTTCGCTGCTATACTTGCTAGATGATGTCGATTCCAAATCAAGAGGGCGAATGTTGAAACCCCTGCTCGATTGAGCTGGATAATGAGGAAACAGAAACGCTTGAAGATTATTTCAAAATTTATAACGTGCAGAATATTTATAATCAAAATTTAGATTTAGAGTAAAAATATTGAATTCGTTGTTTAAACAAGCCGATATATTGCCTTCGCTTCCTGAAGTTTACATGAGGGTGAATAGTCTGATTGAAAATGAGCGCGTCACCGCTTCTGAGATCGGCGGGGCGGTGCAGACCGACCCTGCGTTGACAGCGAGAATTCTCAAGCTGGTCAATAGCGCCTATTACGGCTTGCGTAATCCCGTTACTTCGATTCCTCACGTCGTTTCATTGCTTGGACGAGAGCAGCTACAGCAGGTTTTGCTGGGTTCTGTTCTGGTCGGTGTTTGTAAAGACTATGATGTTGAAGGATTTCCGATGAAGGAGTTCTGGCAGCATAGTATTAAGACCGCGATCATTGCCAGACATCTTGCGATGCAAAATGCCCAGGTTATCGATCATGAAGTCTTCTTCACTGCCGGTTTGCTACACGATATTGGCTGGCTGGTGATTGCCAAAGTAAATCCCGACGCCTATGCTCATATAAGCGAGCTAGTCAGAGAGGAAGGCGTCGAAACCACGGAGGTCGAAACCGAAATATTAGGTGTTACACATGTCGAAATAGGTATCGAGTTGCTTGAGAAATGGGGGATACCCGGCATGGTTACCCAATGCGTGAAAAAGCACCACGAAATAGATCACATCGGTCCTTTTGCCATTGAGACCAGCATCATTTATCTGGCTAATCAATTAAGCCGTCTGGTCCTCGAAGAGGGTGAAGATTTCGAAGAAATAGCAGATTTGTTGGATATTCTGGACACTATACCCAACTGGGATAAGTCGAAATGTACCTCAGAGCAAATCTCAATCGCCTGCAAACTGGCCAATGAACAATGGCTTGAAGTCATGGTGTCGCTTGGAATGTTAGAGTCAGATAAAAAAGACAGCCAGCCCGATCCATCAAAGAAATATACCGAGCTGGACATTCGTTGAGGCAAGCCGGGGTATGGAAATACCAAAGCGGTCATGAACTTGTATACGATGGAGCCGGATAAAGAATTATAAATACCGTTCGAAATAGATAGCAGCAACACGATATAATCCCGGCTTTTGCAGGCGATAAGTTTCATGTCCGATACTCCAATAGTAATTGAAAGCGGTGCTGGTGCGCCCGATAGTTGTGTTATCTGGTTGCACGGTCTGGGTGCTGATGGGCATGATTTCGAACCCATTGTCCCGGAGTTGAAACTGAATCCAGAACTCAATATTCGCTTTGTATTTCCGCATGCGCCGATGATGCCGGTGACCATTAATCAGGGCTTCATGATGCGCGCCTGGTACGACATCAAGTCAGATCGGATAGCGTCTGAACCGGACGAGGCTGGAATACGTCGGTCGGCCGCATTGGTCGATAAAATGATCGAAGAGCAAATTGCTGCGGGTATTGCTGCCGACAAAATTGTTCTGGCCGGTTTTTCACAGGGTGGTGCTATCGTATTACAGGCCGGCCTGCGTCAGGCGAAGCCACTGGCAGGCATTATGGCGCTGTCGACTTATTTGCCTCTGGCGGAAAAGCTGGCAGACGAAAAAACCGAGGCGAATCAGAATACGCCGATATTCCTGGTGCATGGCGCGATTGATCAGGTGATACCGATCGAACTTGCATACACGACGCGAGGGCAGCTGGAGAAAGCTGGTTATACGCCGGAATGGCACGAATATGAGCACATGCCGCATAGCGTATCGCTGGATGAGATTAATCATATCAGCGCGTGGTTGGAAAGGGTTTTACGAAATTAATTTTCGCCCGGCTTCAACCTGTAAATAAACCTGTTCAGGTGCTGTACCGCCAACGATATTTCGCGCATTCACCGAGCCTTCAAGCGACAGGACTTTAAACACGTCTGCCTCTATTCGACTATCGAAGCTCTGCATTTCTTGCAGCGTACACTCGCTTAAATCCTTACCCTGTTCGATGCCATAGGCAACAGCCTGTCCGACGACCTCGTGGGCATCGCGGAAGGGCAGGCCTTTGTTGACCAGATAATCGGCAAGGTCGGTTGCGGTGGCATAGCCCTGCTTCGCAGCCTGGTACATGATATCGCGGTTGGTAATCAAATTCGGCACCATGTCGCCGAAGGCGCGCAGACTGCCACCGAGGGTGTCGAGGGTGTCGAATAGTGGTTCTTTATCTTCCTGATTATCTTTGTTATACGCCAGTGGTTGCGATTTCATCAGCGTTAACAGGCTCACCAGGTGGCCATTCACACGGCCGGTTTTTCCGCGCACCAGTTCGGGTACATCCGGGTTTTTCTTTTGCGGCATGATCGACGAGCCGGTGCAGTAGCGATCGGGTAACTGGATAAAGTTAAACTGTGCTGAAGACCAGAGTACCAGTTCCTCCGACATGCGCGATAAATGCGTCATACAGATAGCCGCATCGGCGCAAAACTCGATGGCAAAATCACGGTCGCTGACCGCATCGAGTGAATTTCTACAGGGGCTGTCGAAACCGAGAAGATCGGCGGTGTAATGTCGGTCGAGTGGGTACGATGTGCCTGCCAGTGCGGCGGCGCCAAGGGGCAGCTGGTTCATCCTGGTAAGACAGTCACCGAGGCGGCTGTGGTCGCGCTCGAGCATTTCGAACCAGGCCAGCATGTGATGCCCGAAGGTAATCGGTTGTGCTACCTGCAGGTGAGTAAAGCCGGGCATGATGGTTTCGGCTTCGCGCTCGGCGAGGTCAAGCAGGCCGGCCTGGAAATAACGAATTTGTTCGAGGATCTGGTTGATCGACCCGCGCAGGTAAAGTCGGATATCGGTGGCAACCTGATCGTTACGCGATCGGCCGGTGTGCAGTTTTTTACCCGCATTGCCGACCAGTTGGGTGAGACGCGATTCGATATTCATGTGTACGTCTTCGAGGCTTACCGACCATTC
>JAOUJX010000165.1 GCA_029882955.1 Gammaproteobacteria bacterium | reverse complement strand
AAACCCGCTTCGGCTGACTTCGAACTGGGTGTGGATGATGGAGAAGACGCTACTAATTTTTCTACTACCGATTTTGATCTCGGCGAAGAAGATACAAATGCATTTGAGGCTACTAGTTTCCTATCAGAAGAGCTGGGCGGTGATGACGAATTTGAAATACCTGAACTAGATGAGTTGCCGGATTTTGACAATGAGGACGGAGTAGATGTCGGTGTCAGTCTCAGCGATGAACCCGGCATGCCGGACGATATTGGTGACCTCGACTTTTCTCTAGATATCGATGGAGGTGAGGATTCAGAAGCAGGATCCGCAGAGGGTGATTTTGAATTACCTGAAGAACTCGACCTGGGTGTTGACGACGGTGCAGAGGGAGATGGTTTATATGAAGCCAATATCGAGTCTACCAGTGTTTTAGAGGCTAATACGGCTGTCATCGATACCGATGCTTTTGTGTCCCAGCTTGATAATGAGGATGGTGGTTATGGGACTGACGCAACGGCGGTTATTGAGTTAGGTGACGACGATGATCTAAGTGGTTTTGGTATGGATGACACCAGCTTCGCGGATTTAGAAGAGGCCGAGGACGTAGAACTCGATCTGAGTGATTTCGATGATGGGTCGCTTTCCATGGATGTCGAAATGGATGTCGATAACTCAAAAACTGATACTTTCGCCCCAGGTGATTTTGACGATCCCGAAGAATTAATAGCCGATGAAGCAGATATCAGTGGTCTGGATATCGATGATATCGAAGATTTAATGCTACCTGACGATGTTGATGAAGTTTCTACCAAGCTTGATCTGGCCAGGGCTTTCATCGATATGGGCGATGCGGAAGGAGCTCGCGGTAGTCTCGATGAAGTATTAGCCGAGGGTAATGATGAGCAAAAAGCCGAGGCCAAATCCTTACTCGACCAACTCTAACCCAAAGAGACAACTAAACTCCTCAAAGCTGATGTAGTTTTAGCCTGTTAATTAGTTAGCAGGCTTTTTTTTATCTGTCATAGAATATATACATGAAGACTGCTAAATACGCGATTGGTGTGGAATATTCTGGTGCCGACTATTGTGGCTGGCAACAACAAAAGCACTGTGTTGCCATTCAGGAACATTTGCAGAATGCAATTGGGTTTGTTGCCAATCACCCGATCCAGCTGGTTTGCGCGGGACGAACAGACGCGGGCGTTCACGCAGTTGAACAGATCGCTCATTTCGAGTCGAGTGCAGAACGTGATGATCGAGCCTGGGTGCTGGGTTCTAATTGTCGGTTGCCACGAGATATTCGCATCAAGTGGATTAAGACTGTCGGCGAAGGCTTTCATGCCCGATTTAGTGCGGTTGCCCGAAGTTATCGATATATTATTCTCAATAGTTCGGTACCCAGTGCAATATTTCATGACCGCGTGAGTTGGGAATTTCGTCCGTTAGATCACGAATCGATGCACGAATGCGCACAACAAATTCTCGGCGAACACGATTTTAGCGCGTTCAGGGCAGTGGGATGTCAGGCTAAATCTGCCAGCCGTAACGTACATGAAATCAGTATATCGAGACAGGGCGAGCTTATTTATCTGGATATCAAAGCAAATGCCTTCCTGTACCATATGGTGCGAAATCTGGCTGGTAGTCTGATGGCCGTAGGTAAAGGTGAGCAAAGTAATGAATGGTTTGCTGAAATACTGGCTTCTAAAGATAGAAATCTGGCCGATGTTACAGCACCAGCTGCCGGTCTCTATCTCTTACGCGCCTACTATCCAGATCAATATAAGCTACCCAATAAAGGGCAAAAACCCGTATTATTCTGAGTTATGAATAGCCGAACACGAGTAAAAATTTGTGGCCTTACCCGAATCGACGATGCCATGCATGCCGTCGGTCTGGGTGCGGATGCTATTGGACTGGTCTTTCATCAGCCTAGTCCTCGCTCGATTGATATTGAATCTGCTATAAAAATCAGAAAGGCAATGCCGCCATTTGTCACTATTACGGCCTTATTGATGAATGAAAATGAGGACTGGATTGAACGGGTCATTAAGCAAGTTCAACCCGATTGCCTGCAATTCCATGGTAATGAAGCATCAGCTAGTTGTAATCGCTGGGAATTGCCCTATATAAAGGCTATTCCCATGGGTAGTGTCGGTGATGCGAAAGCTTATGCCTCGTCATATCCCGAGGCCCAGGGCTTTCTATTAGACAGTAATGTGGCTGGACGTCAGGGCGGTTCTGGTGATACATTTGACTGGTCACAAATTCCCTCTTCATTTGGCTCGCCATTGCTGCTTGCCGGTGGCTTAAATCCAGGTAATGTTGCAGAAGCGATCGTTCAGGTGAAACCCTGGGCCGTTGACGTTAGCAGTGGTATTGAGGCATCTAAGGGGATTAAAGACAAAGATTTAATGAATCAGTTTTTTAGCGAGGTTAAACGTGGTGACGCTCATGCCTGAAAGCCTGGATGATGATTACCATTATGAAGATATCACGGATACTTCGGCGAGGTTTGTGTTGCCGTATGTATTCGCCTGATTTACGCTAAATGTATCGGTTAGAAAAATAGAAATGGCCCCAGGCAATCGTCAACAAAAAAAGAAAGGTATCACCGCGACGCTTAGTGAAATGCGTTCAGCGATGGATACCGGAAGAGTGTAATTATGAATTGGTTTGAATCACTGCTGCCCTCGAAAATTAGAACATCTGGGATTGTCGACAAAAAAAATATCCCCGAAGGTCTTTGGGCTAAATGCGGTTCCTGCGATGCGATTATTTATCGTGCCGAGCTGGAACGAAACCACGATGTCTGTCACAAATGTGATTTTCACATGCGTATTCCGGCGCGCCGTCGTCTGGAACTGTTTTTCGATACCGAAGACCGTATTGAAATTGCTGCCAATATAGAAGCCAAAGACGTGCTTAAATTCAAGGACGATAAAAGATATCGCGATCGCCTGATTCAGGCGCAAAGGCAAACCGGTGAAAAGGATGCACTGATCGTTATGCAGGGAAAGGTGAATGGTGTCGAAATGGTCGCTGCGGCATTCGAGTTTAGGTTTATGGGGGGGTCAATGGGTGCTGTCGTTGGCGAGAAGTTTGTGCGCGCAGTCAATGCCAGTCTGGAACATAATATTCCCCTCATTTGTTTTACTGCCAGTGGTGGAGCGCGCATGCAGGAAGCGCTGTTTTCATTGCTACAGATGGCAAAGACTAGTGCTGCGCTAACCCGCTTGTCGAAGCGTGGTATCCCCTATATCTGTGTATTGACAGACCCCACCATGGGTGGCGTATCTGCTAGTTTTGCTATGCTCGGAGATATCCATATCGCCGAACCGAATGCTTTAATCGGTTTTGCTGGCCCGCGTGTTATCGAGCAAACAGTGCGTGAAACCCTGCCTGAAGGTTTTCAGCGTAGCGAGTTCCTGCAGGAGCACGGTGCCATCGATATGATTGTCGACCGTCGCCAGCTTCGCGAGAAAATTAGCTCGCTCTGTAGCATGATGATGGGCAAGCCGACCCCGTAGGTGTTCTCAAACTCTCCGGTTTATTTGTCCGGAAAATATCTCCACAGTTGAATATCCCTATGCGTTTTAATCGCCTTGATGACTGGCTTGAGTGGCAGCTCTCATTACACAGTCAGGCTATTGAGCTTGGTCTTGAGCGTGTGTCTGCGGTTGCGAGCAAGCTCGGAATCGAGAATATAGCCTCAACCGTGATTACCGTTGCTGGAACCAATGGTAAAGGCTCTACGGTCGCCAGTTACGAAACCTGGCTACATGCGGCAGGTTATTCGGTCGCTAGTTATACTTCCCCGCATCTACTGTGCTACAACGAACGTATCAAGTTCAACCTGGAAATGGTTTCTGATAGCGAGCTATGCCAGGCCTTTGAGGCTATTGATCAGGCCCGTGGGGATGTTGTTCTGACCTATTTTGAGTTCGGGACTCTGGCAGCGCTTTGGCTCATGAAAAACAACCCACCTGATTTTGCGATTCTCGAAGTGGGTCTCGGTGGGCGCCTGGATGCGGTCAATATTATCGATGCCGATATGGTGCACCTCACCAGTATCGGTATTGACCATCAAAGTTGGCTCGGTGATAGCCGTGAAAAAATTGGTTTCGAAAAAGCGGGTGTGCTACGCACCGGCATTCCGGTGATCTGTAATGACATTGAGCCACCACAATCTGTTCAAGATGAAATCCACCGGCTTGGTTGCCAGTGTCAGCAATTCCAAAAAGATTTTAAAATACAAAAGTTAACTGGTCAGAATCGATTAAGTTGGCAAAGTGGTGATCTGGTGCTGGAAATCACACAAATACTACCGGGCATCCACCAGCAACAAAACCTTGCAGGTGTAGTCGCCGGCTTACATCGATTGCTTGATTTGAATCGATTTGACAATTCCGTTATTCAGCAAAACTTCGAAAATACAACACTGGCCGGTCGTTTTCAGTTGGTTAAATCAAATATCCCTGCTGAAGTTTATATCGATGTCGGTCATAACCAGGATGCGGCAGCTGCACTGGCAGAAAATCTCTCATTGATTAAAAGAGCAGGGGGCCGTGTCGTAGTATTGTTAGGTATGTTAGACGATAAAGACAGTGTCGCGTTTGTCGGTGAACTTGGCGATGTGGTTGATGAGTGGTGGTTGTTGTCACTCACCGGTGATCGAGGTCTTAGTGCTGATAATCTGGCCGGTCGAATTTCGCCTCAGGTGCAAATTCAGCAACGTTTTGTGGATGTAAATACTGCGCTCAATCACGCGCTGTCTTCTTTGGGTAATCAAGATATAATGCTTGTGACAGGATCTTTTGTGACTGTCGAATCTTTTCTTCTGGCGCATCAGAGGTAGTTAATCGCTCAATTATGGATCAAAGTATCAAACAGAGGCTGGTTGGAATAGCGGTTGTATTCGCACTGGCGGTAATTTTCTTACCGATGATACTTGATGGCTCCGGCCTGCAGAAAAAACACCTAAAGGTAGAAATACCGATGCAGCCTGAGATTCCTGCAAAGGCAGAGTTTGAACAAAAAATCATCGAGTTGCAGGCCAGGGTGGATGAGCTACCCGAGCTTGAACCTCGTTTTATCGATGAGGCTTCCAGCGACAAGAGCAACAGGATCGAGCGCGAAGCTGATAAAATTACCGTAACCGAGCCAGTGACAAAAGTCGAGACTGCGGAAGTCGAAAAAGAGAAGGTAGTAGAGAAACCTTCTAGCGAGCCGGAAACCACAGCGAGCAAACCCGTAGGGGGCGACAGCTGGGTTCTTCAGGTGGGCAGCTATAGAGATAAGCAAAAAGCGCTGAGTCAACGGGATAAACTGCGCAAATCAAAAATTGCAGCCGTATTTATCGAACAGTTCAGCGCAGATGGGCAAGTGAGTTATCGAGTACGACTGGGGCCTTTTATCAATAGGGATCAGTCTCGAGTGGCGCAAAATAAAATTCGGGCTAAATACAATATCGACGGCTTAATCATGAAATACGAGCGTTAGTGAGAATGGGAATGAGTTATGAGTTGGATTGACCTGGTTATTGTCGTAATAATCCTCATATCAGCCTTAATCAGCCTGGTCAGAGGCTTTATAAAGGAATCGATTTCCCTGGCAAGCTGGGTTTTAGCTGGTTTTGTAGCCTTTCGATATTTCACGCCACTGGCTGAGCTTCTGGCACCCTATATCGAATCGGTAACGCTGAGAACAGGCGTGGCGTTTTCCGCTTTGTTCGTTGCAACACTTATTATCGGCGCCATTGTCAATTTTATGGCTTCGCAACTGGTGACGAAAACCGGGCTTAGTGGTACCGATAAGGCGCTAGGCGTGGTATTTGGTGGAGCGCGCGGTGTGCTGATTGTGACTATGGTGGTATTGCTGGCTGGATTGACCCCAATGCCCGGCGAACCCTGGTGGCAGGAGTCTGCTATGATCGATTATTTTGTTACCATCGCCAGCTGGCTTAAAGATATACTACCTCAGGATATCGCTGATCGGTTCTCACTATGATACATCGAATGATTACTTTATTTAGCTAACTGACTATTTGAGACGCAACAACTATGTGTGGAATTATCGGAATTGTCAGTCAGCAACCTGTAGCACAGGTTATTTATGATGCTTTACTGGTGCTACAGCACCGTGGCCAGGATTCTGCCGGCATCGTTGTATGTAATAACGGCAACAATCTTAAAATGCGGAAGGATAACGGTCAGGTGAGCGATGTTTTTCATACCCGGCATATGCTCGATCTGGTTGGTAATATGGGTATCGGTCATGTTCGTTATCCCACCGCTGGATGTTCTTCGTCCGCTGAAGCGCAGCCGTTTTATGTCAATTCTCCTTATGGTATTACCCTCGCGCACAACGGCAATCTCACCAATGTGGAAAAACTCAAGGCAGAACTCTATGAGTCGGATTTGCGGCATATTAATACTCGGTCGGACTCAGAAGTTCTGCTCAATGTGCTTGCCCACGAGCTACAGGTATCCGGTGGCCTGAACCTGACTGCGGAACAGATTTTCAGTGCAGTTAGTGAGACTCATCGGCGTATCGAAGGCGCGTATGCAGTGGTAGCGATGGTGACCGGTAAAGGCATTATCGGCTTTCGCGATCCCTCGGGTATTCGTCCGATGGTTTATGGCAAACGAGATTCGGCAGGCACTACCGAGTATATGATTGCTTCCGAAAGTGTCGCATTACAAACTTCGGGTTTTGAGCTGATCGGCGATCTAAAACCAGGCGAAGCTATTTATATCGATACTGCCGGTAATATGAGTATTAAGCAGTGCGCCAAATCGAGCGTGCTTAGCCCTTGTATATTCGAATACGTCTATCTGGCCCGGCCCGACTCCATTATCGATGACATATACGTCTATAAAGCTCGTTTGCGCATGGGCGTTAAACTGGCACGAAAAATTTTACGCGAAATGCCTGAACATGATATCGATGTGGTCATCCCGATACCGGATACCAGCCGGCCTTCGGCAATGGAGTTGGCCTATCACCTCGGGGTTAAATTCCGCGAGGGCTTTATCAAGAATCGCTATATCGGCAGAACTTTCATCATGCCGGGGCAGACTTTACGCAAACGCTCTGTGCGCAGAAAATTAAACCCAATCGATATCGAATTTAAAGGTAAAAATGTTTTACTGGTAGATGACTCAATTGTTCGAGGTACGACTTCCCAGCAGATCATTCAAATGGCGCGAGAAGCAGGAGCGGCTAAAGTCTATATAGCCTCGGCTGCACCGCCGGTTCGTTACCCGAATGTCTACGGAATCGATATGCCAGCCGCGGAAGAACTGGTCGCGCATAATCGTAGCGAAGAAGAAATTGCAGAAGTCATCGGTGCCGACTGGCTAATCTACCAGGATCTTGATGACCTCATCGACGCCGTACAAAAGGGCAACCGATCAATCAAGGAATTCGATTGTTCTTGCTTTAATGGCAAATACGTCACCAGGACGATTGATGACGATTACCTTAACCGAATTAGTCATATACGTAGCGACTCAGCCATGCAGGGTAACAATGAAGATGGTACCGTGGTAGGCATGGAGTTGCATAATAACGCCTGATGCTCTGGGATGATCTCTATCGACAGACGCTGAGCCTGGTCCCAGGTTACTCTGCAGTTGCCGATCAGCGACCTTTCATTTATATCGATAGCGTAAGGCAGTGCCTGCACTGTATTGATATCGAAGAAAGTGAGTCAAAAACCTATCCGGTATCGACTGCGGAAAAAGGGCTTGGTAATCGGCTCGATAGCAATAAAACTCCCTTCGGTGTGCATAGGATAAAGCAGAAAATTGGTGGTGCCCAACCGAAAGGAATGGTGTTTAAAGGCCGGGAACCCACTGGTCGTATCAGTGATGAATATGATCAACGAATGATCGACGAAATAACCTCGCGCATTCTCTGGCTCGACGGTCTCGAAAAGGGAGTCAACAAGGGTGGAGATCATGACAGCTATTCGCGTTATATCTATATACATGGCACTTCGGACGAAAAGCGAATCGGTCAAGCGGTTTCTATCGGTTGCATCCGCATGAATAACGACGACGTTATTGAGTTGTTTGACAATGTGCTGGTTAATGATCTGGTGATTATTCGCTAGTATGTCGCACAAGTGCCGGAGTTGAGCTTGACTCCGGCATCGACCCAAGTTAATGTCCCCGTTCGGGCGCTGATTTGTTTCTCGGATTGCAGGCGCCATCGGTTTTGATCTTCGAAATCGAATTATAAATTTGCTAAAGAGGGTGGTTCTGTTTTTTCCAGATTTCAATCCCCTCTCCCGAGTTTTACTTTTGGGAGCAACACCGTGTTAAACGAATCCAACCATTTCGACACTCATGCAATACGTACCGGGCATCGGCGTACGGCTGAACATGAGCACGGCGAACCGATTTTTACCACTTCGAGTTTCGTCTTTGATAATGCCGCTCAGGCGGCTGCAAGATTTGCTGGTGACGAACCCG
>JAOUJX010000530.1 GCA_029882955.1 Gammaproteobacteria bacterium | reverse complement strand
AAACCCAGCACCCATGAACATAATCCAACGCCAAAACCGTAACACCCAGGGCATCCTATGCCTGATAGCCGCCGTGGCTTTCCTCACCGTTAGCGACTCAGTCATCAAGTGGCTAAGCCCTCGCCTCGCTTTACACGAAATTATGCTGTTCAGGGCATTATTCTCGATGGTTATTGTTGCCATCATCATCAAGCTGGAAGGTGGCTTTACTATTTTAAAAACACGTCGACCGGGTTTGCATTTTCTCCGTGGTACGATGCTGGTTTTCGCCAATATGTTTTTCTTTCTCGGACTGGCGAGTATGCCCTTCGCGGAGACCGTGGCATTATTTTTTACCGCGCCACTATTCATTTGCATGATGTCACAACCGGTGCTTGGCGAAAAAGTCGGCCTCTCACGCTGGCTGGTAATTTTACTCGGACTGGTTGGTGTGATTATTATGTTAAGACCGGGAACCGAAGTTCTGCGCCTGACCAGCCTGCTGCCTATTTTTGCCGCTTTTTCTTACGCTACGATGCAAATGATGACCAGAAAACTGGGGATGCAGGAAAAGGCGGGGACTCTAACTTTCTATATCCAGCTCGCTTTTATTGTGATCAGTTCAATCGTTGGACTAAGCCTTGGTGACGGCGGAATGAATCCAGGAGATAACCCGACCA
This sequence comes from Gammaproteobacteria bacterium, assembly GCA_029882955.1. Lineage (GTDB taxonomy): Bacteria > Pseudomonadota > Gammaproteobacteria. The sequence continues at coordinate 1,453 of JAOUJX010000530.1, read as the reverse complement.
TGGAATTTCTGCTACGTGCCTGGACCTGGCCGAATTTCGAGGAGCTTAAATTGCTGGCGCTTTGCGGTGTCATGGTGTCCTTTGGCGGATATCTATTATCGCAGGCTTATCGCCTCGGTCAGGCAGCGATTGTCGCCCCCTTCGAATACAGCTCGATGCCCTTCGCGCTGTTTGTCGGCTACTATCTCTGGGGGGACTGGCCCGATTTGACCTCTTTCGCTGGTAGCGGTCTGATTATCTTCAGTGGTCTGTTAATCGTGTATCTGGAAAACCGGGCTAATCGGAAAAAACCGATTCGGCCCTCACAGATTGATTATTAATCCCTTAGCACCGTTTCCAGCTTCAATTGGTCTGCGGCAAACAATCGAATGCCTTCGGCCAGTTTTTCGTTCGCCATAGCATCTTCGTTATGCCCCCAGCGGAAATCATTCTCTGACAATGTCTGTTTGGCATCATCGGAGTTTGCCGAGTCGCTATCCAGGGTTCTAGTCAAAGACTCAGTGCTATCGGCCAGTTCCTGCATCAGGCCCGGGCTAATGGTTAAGCGGTCACAACCGGCCAACTGTTTGATTTGATCAGCATTACGAAAACTCGCACCCATCACCACGGTTTCAAAGCCGTGAGTTTTGTAATACCGATAAATACGCTGAACCGACAACACGCCAGGATCATCGGCTGGCGCATAACCATCAACGCTATCGTGTTTTTTATACCAGTCAAAAATGCGACCAACAAACGGTGAAATTAAAAACACACCGGCATCGGCGCAGGCCTGCGCCTGAGCAAAACTGAACAACAGCGTCAGGTTACAGCTAATACCTTCTTTTTCCAGTTCGGCAGCAGCCTGAATACCTTCCCAGGTCGACGCTAGTTTTATCAAAATTCGATTTCTTTCGATATCGGCCTGCTCGTAGAGCCCGATTAACTTGCGCGCTCTTTCTATACTGGCCTGTTTATTAAACGACAACCGTGCATCGACTTCCGTAGAGACCCGACCCGGTACAATATTCAAAATTTCCCGGCCAATCAGCACGGCCAGCTTGTCGGTCGCATTGTCCAGCTGTGTTTGTGAGTCCCCCCCTTCTGACTCGGCATAGTCCCTGGCCTGTTGAAGCTGAGCCTTGTAATGCGGCAAGCCAACGGCTTTTAGCAATAACGAGGGGTTGGTTGTCGCATCTTCTGGTGTGTAATGTCGTATAGCTTCGATATCGCCGGTATCAGCAACCAGGGTGGTGAACTGCTGTAACTGTTGGAGTTGATTCATAGTGCGTAGTTATTTTATCGGATGAATTATTGCAACATTATAACCATAGTCTAACGGAGAATCCCGTTCCGTAAGTTCCTGGCAGGCCAATAAAAAAGCCCACCTGTCACCTAAGTAACGCCGGGAAGAACCTTCTTGACTAACCGGGCCGTTGTGATACCCCTACCAATAAAATGACTTTGCAGCATC
>JAOUJX010000529.1 GCA_029882955.1 Gammaproteobacteria bacterium | reverse complement strand
CTGGAGATATCCAGCTAGATCATGACATCGAAGTGGTCGATCCTGATTATGTTATCGCCACCCTGACCAAAGACATTGACTTTAATATGTCAATACACGTGCAAAAAGGTCGTGGTTACCAGCCAGCAAATACGCGCCAGACTTCGGAAGAAGATGCTGCGTTAGGTCATCTTCAGTTAGACGCCTCCTTTTCACCGGTGCGAAAGATTGCCTACAGTGTTGAAGCCGCACGAGTAGAGCAGCGTACCGACCTGGACAAGTTGATTATCGATATCGAAACCAACGGCACAATCGATCCCGAAGAAGCAATCCGCATCGCCGGCAGTGTGCTTAAGGATCAGTTGTCAGTATTCGTTAATCTGGAAGGCTCTGATGAAGAAGAAGAGGAAGAACCAGAATCGCATATCGATCCTATCCTGTTGCGTCCGGTCGATGATCTCGAATTAACTGTGCGCTCGGCAAACTGTCTGAAAGCTGAAAACATTTATTACATTGGTGATCTGATACAGCGCACTGAGGTTGAGTTGTTGAAAACACCTAACCTGGGCAAAAAATCTCTGACCGAAATCAAGGACGTACTGGCGTCATATAGCCTGTCACTGGGTATGCGTCTCGAAAACTGGCCACCAGCCAGTATCGAGAAAGATAGCAAGTTAGCCAGTTAGGTTAGTCGGTTAGTAAATCAATTAGTAAAGCTAAATTAATTTAGCTAAATTAAACAAGGTATAGAAGAAAATGCGTCATCGTAATAGCGGTCGTCAACTCAACCGAAACAGTTCGCATCGCAAGGCGATGTTCAAAAACATGGCTGCTTCATTGTTCGATCATGAAGTCATTAAAACTACCTTGCCGAAAGCCAAGGAATTGCGCCGTGTAGCTGAGCCACTCATCACGCTTGCCAAAGAAGATAGCGTCGCCAACCGTCGTCTCGCCTTTAGCCGCATTCGTGACAAGGCAGCCGTAGGTAAGTTATTTACTGATCTTGGGCCGCGTTATAAAGAGCGTCCTGGTGGCTACCTGCGCATTCTCAAATGCGGCTATCGTCCTGGTGACAAAGCGCCAATGGCTTATGTTGAGTTAGTGGACCGACCGGACGTTGATTTAGACGATTAGGACTGACCGACTTCGGATAGATACGAAAAGCCAGCATTAAGCTGGCTTTTTTATACCAGGGAATATTTCAGCTCTGAATCAACTCCAGCAACTCATCCCGCTTTTCTTCCATCAAAGCAAAGTTGCCTCTAGTTTCCAGATTGACTCTCAATAAAGGTTCGGTATTCGACGAGCGAACATTGAATCGCCATTCACCAAAATCCATACCAACACCATCTATTTCATCGATTACGGGTTGCAAGCCCGAATAGTGTTGTTTGATTGATGCAAGAATAGCTTCAGGGTTATCGACTGTGATATTAATTTCACCGCTTACTGGATAGGCAGCTATGCGCTGATCAACCAGCTCGGCCAGGGATTTATTTTGATTAGACATCATCTGGGCAAGTAATAACCAGGGCACCATACCGCTATCGCAGTAACCAAAATCTCTGAAATAGTGATGCGCGCTCATTTCACCACCATAGACAGCATTCACTTTCCGCATAGTTTCTTTGATGAAAGCGTGTCCGGCTTTGCTTTGCACGGTTTCGCCACCGGCCCTCGACACCAGTTCCTGTGTATTCCAGACCAGGCGCGGGTCGTGTACCACAATGCCTCCGGGATTGTTCCCTAGTAAAGCTTCGCCGAGTAAACCGACCATATAATAACCTTCGATAAACCTGCCGTTGTGATCGAACAGGAAGCAGCGGTCGAAGTCACCATCCCAGGCCAGTCCGAGGTCGGCTTTGTGTTCCAGGATGGCTTCGATGGTGGCTGATCTACCTTCTGGTAATAGCGGATTAGGAACGCCGTTGGGAAAACGACCATCGGGTTCGTGTTGAATTTTGATAAATTCAAAGGGCAGGTGAGATTCGAGTAAATCAATGACCGGGCCAGCCGTTCCATTACCAGCGTTGGTGACTATCCTGAAAGGTTTAAGTTTGTCGATATCACTTAGATAGCTCATCAGGTGATTAACATAAGCGTCGCGAAGATCGGTAGCAATGCGCTGACCTTTGTGC
>JAOUJX010000164.1 GCA_029882955.1 Gammaproteobacteria bacterium | reverse complement strand
CGGTCATGGTAACAAAGCGCGAACCCGATAATTTAGCCGCGCGTTCAAAATCGATACCGTTGAGCAGCTTGCCGAGATCGATATGATCACGCGCTTCAAAATCAAATTCCGGCAGTTCACCCCAGCGCAACACCTCGACATTATCATCTTCCGAATTACCCGTCGGTACCGATTCGTGAGGAATGTTGGGTACGCCTAGCAATAAATCGTCGAGCTGTTTTTGCAATCCGTCTAACTCGGACTCCGCCTGTTTAAGCCTGTCACCCAGGTCGGCGACGGCATCGAGCAATGGCTGGACGTCTTCACCCTGAGCTTTGGCCTTACCTATCGCTTTCGATTGAGAATTACGTTCGCTTTGTAAGTTTTGAGTTGACACCTGTAACGACTTGCGCTGCTCTTCGAGCTGATTAAACAGGTCGACATCAAATTCAAAATTCTTGGTACGGAGTTTCCGAGCGATATCATCTAGTTCAGTACGCAGCAGTTTAGGGTCAAGCATAAGTGTTATCTCAAAAAAATCTGTTTAGCGGTAAATAAACCTGCCCAGGCGCCTAATACACAAAATAAAACGCTGATCAGGACATAACTCAGGGCTTTCAGGATCGCGCCACTTTCAATCCACTGCAATGTGTCCATCGCAAAGGTAGAAAAAGTAGTAAAGGAGCCAAGAAAGCCTACCATAATGCCAAGTCGAACTTCATCGCTGACTTCGAAACGCTCTACCAGCATAACAGCCAGGAAACCCATGAGCAGGGAACCCAGCACATTAACCAACAGGGTTCCATAGGCAAACTGGCCCGACCATTCGTAGGTGGTACTGGACACCCAATAGCGGGACATTGCACCTGCCGATCCCCCTAGAGCAATCGCTATATAGATAGACATTTCAGGTTTGAACGAAAATGGGATATTGTACCAGTCGTTGCAAAAGATGCACCCTGGATAGCCGACTTTTTACCGTCTTATAAAATGATAGAAACTGACATTAAACGTATCGGCAGGGAGCATGGCTTCCAGCAAATCGGAATTACCGATACCCGGCTGGATAAACAACATCAGCACTACAAACAATGGATAGCCGATCACTTTCATGGCGAAATGTCCTATATGGAGCGAAATCTGGATAAGCGTCTACATCCAGAACAATTAGTACCCGACACCCTGTCTGTCATTTGTGTCAGCCTTGATTATCGGCATGACGAAGCTAGCTGGCCCGAAGAGCTGCTGGATCAAAATCAGATGGCCTATGTATCACGCTATGCGCTAGGTCGCGATTATCACAAGTTAATGCGCAAACGATTAAAACGGTTTGCCGAAACAATCGCAACGCTGGTCGGGGACATGGGTTATCGGGTTTTTACCGATAGCGCACCGGTCCTGGAAAAAGCACTCGCAGCCAAAGCCGGTATCGGCTGGCAGGGTAAGCATAGCAATATATTAAACCGCGAACGTGGCTCCTGGTTTTTCCTCGGTGAGATTTATACCGACCTGGCGCTGGATATTGATCGACCAGTAGAAGATCACTGCGGTCGATGCACGAGCTGCATCGATGTCTGTCCGACTCAGGCTATCGTAGCGCCTTATCTGGTCGATGCCCGACGCTGTATATCCTACCTGACGATAGAACATCACTCGGCCATTCCGGTTGAATTTCGGGCGGCCATTGGCAACCGGATTTATGGCTGTGACGATTGCCAGTTATTTTGCCCCTGGAACCGATTCGCCAAATTAAGCCAGGACGTTGATTTCAAGCCCCGACATGGCCTGGATAAAATATCCTTACTCGATTGCCTGAGCTGGAGTGAAGACACTTTCGATGAAAATACCCTGGGCTCTGCGATTCGCCGCATCGGATATCAAAGCTGGATAAGGAATATCGTTGTCGCACTTGGAAATGCCGATTATGATCCACATATTATAGCCACCCTGAAGACTCATCATACGAATCACAACGAATTGATTCGAGAGCACATCGACTGGGCAATTCAACAACAACAGAGTAAATCAGCATGAGCGACTGGCAAGCCTTTATCGAATCTCAACCGAAACAACAACAGGACGGAAACTTTATATGCGATGCCAGCGACCTCGGGCTCATTCTGGTGACCGGTGACGATGCAAAGAATTTCTTACAAAACCAGTTTAGCAATGATATTGCTGAAATTGACCAAAACCACTTCCAGTTAAGTTCATACTCAAGTCCCAAAGGACGTATGCTGGCAATCTTCCGAATAGTCCAGATCGACAATGGCTACCTGTTGATTTGCCCCTCGGCGCTATTGTCTAAACTGATACCGCTGCTGCAAATGTATGTCGTACATTCCCAGGTATCTCTGGCCGATGCTTCTGCTCATTTTAGTCGATTAGCAATAATGACCGATCAGGCCGGAGTGATCGAACAGGGTTACCTGCCGAAAAACGAAGGTGAAGTCCGACAAAGTGATAGCCTCATCGCCTTAAACCTCGGAAAATTGGATGGCGAGGCTCGTTTTTTGCTTTTAAGCCTGGTACAGGATGAAGCCATCACCATCTGGAATCAGCTTTGTGAATCGTTACAAACCAGTTCATTCGACAGCTGGCGTTTATCCGAAATCAAGGCAGGTATACCGGTTATCTACCCCGAAACCTCTGAAGAATTCGTTGCGCAAATGGCCAATCTTAACCTGCTGGGTGGCGTCAATTTTAAAAAAGGCTGTTATCCGGGTCAGGAAATCGTCGCTCGTATGCAATATCTTGGCAAGCTCAAAAGACGAATGTTCCTGGCCCGAATCGAGACCAACGAATGCCCCGCTCCGGGCGACGATCTTGTTGGTAATAGTACCGGGGGGGCAGCCGACGGCAGTGGAAAGATAGTCGAGGCGGTTTTAGATCATCAAGGTCATTGTTATTGCCTTTATATTGCGCAGATTAAAAAGGCGCTCGACAATAGCTTGCGATTATTAAAACAACCTGAAGCAAAGTTCCTTCCGCTTAACTTGCCTTATCCACTCGCTGATGAATAATTTCAGCAGATAAATCTGGAATAACATCTATAATCGAATTAATAAATTAACTAATCTGGTAACCCCATGAGCATTACTGCCGAGTCTATTCTCGACGATCTGGAAAATGATCGACTACCGTTGCCTACATTACCAGAGGTAGCACTCAGAGTTCGAGATACCGTTGATAACGAAGATGCTTCGATCACCGATGTTGCGCAAATTATCGAAACCGATGCAGCCTTATCGGCACGTATCATTCAGGTAGCGAATTCTGCCCTGTATCGAGGCATAAGTGCGGCAGATAATGTCCAAAATGCGGTGATGCGCATGGGCCTCAACACGGTGAGAAACCTGACCACCAGCCTGGTGATGAAACAGCTGTTCCAGGCCACCCACCCGGTGGTCGACACCTATTTACGCAACGCCTGGAAACAAAGTACCGACGTCGCAGCACTGAGCGCCATGATCGCTAAATCCTATACCAGCCTCGAATCTGACAGCGCCTTACTGGCCGGTTTAACCCACTGTATCGGGATTTCACCAATTCTGGTAAAAGCCGAGGATGATCCGAATTTAATCAATGATCAACCTGCTCTCGATCAGCTAATCGAAGCGATTTATCCGGTTGTAGGCAGCGAAATATTAAAACGTTGGGACTTTAGCGAGCACATGATCTGTGTACCGGCGGAACATCTGGATATTCATCGTAATGGCAATAATGGTAAGGCAGACTATACCGATATCGTACAGGTAGCTTTGATTCAGACGACTGCAGGTGGTCGGGGGCCACTAAGCAATGTCAATCAGGATGAAATTTCGGCCATTGAGCGCCTGGGTATGCACGACAGCATAGAAGAAATCGACATGGCTGGCGGCATTATCGAAGTTGAAGAAATCAGGGATGCGATTTTCTAAATTTGTAAGCTCGACTCGATTTGTTTAATCATCGCATCGGCATCGGTGTAATTTACCAGTACAGGCTCCAGTCTGCCGTGATGATCTAATAGCAGACTGGGAAAGCTATCCATACCCATCTCTCTCGCGGTAGCTATTTCATCGAGTAGCTGCTGTTGGGTTTCCCGGGCCACCAATACTTGCTCAAAGCGGTTCTTATCCAGCCCCAGGCCATCCGCTAACTCAATCAGAGTCTTATTATCCGAAGGATTTTTTGCCTGCTGGTAATAGGCTTGCTGAATAGCCCCTGTCATCATGGTGTCGTATTGTTCGCCCTGCTCTCGCGCCGCGATAACCGCCCGGCAGGCTGGATAAGTGGCGCGACGCGGTTCACATTGAGTCCAGAAATCGAAATTAAAACGGGTTCCAGGAACCGTCTGTTCAATCCGTTGCCAGGTTTGCTGAAGCATCTGCTGCATCGATTCCGGCATCGGCTGATCCGTATCAGGAGCCAGGCCGCCGAGTAAACGCTTCACTTCAACCTCATCGGGTAATTGCTCGACAAGCTGTTGATAAGTATCGGCAAAACCCCAGCACCAACTGCACATCGGATCGTGAACGTATATTAACTTTGTATTCATGGCTGTTTAATCCTGTAAGTTTCCATCAGATGTTTGATGATATGGTTGCAGGACTCAACCGAATCGATGCCTGCAACACTTTTACCTGCCTGCCAGTAATCGCGTTCACCCGACTCATCAAGCGACGATTTTTTGAGCTGCCAGATCGACTTTAACGCATAAATCGTTCGCATCCAGTGTTTGCTGCGGTTGCCGGATAACATCCATCGCGCCAGCCAACCCGATTTTAAACCACTCTTTTTAATATAGTCTGTGTTAATAACGGCGACAGGGACCCCGGTGATTCGCTCAGAAAGCACGATATCCGACTCATTCGCCTTGATGATAGCCTGCTTATAAACATCGCTAGCCTGACATTCATTACTGGCAATAAAACGAGTACCCAGCTGACAGGCCGAGTAGCCAATATTAAGGGCTTCCTGCAATCCTTTAGAATCACCGATACCGCCAGCGCAAACCAGCGGTACTTCCAGCGCCTGAAGTTCATCGTACAGCCCTTGAACCGATTGAGCACCGGCGTGTCCGCCTGCGCGATTATTAACACAAATCAAACCATCCGCACCGTTGTCCAGACCGATTTTCGCCCATTTCAGCTCGGTTACATCGTGATAAACCAGGCCACCCATAGTATGAACTCGTTCGGCCACCCAATCCGGTTTACCCAGCGAAGTGACAAAAAAGCGGACGCCTTCTTCAAGCGCAATATCGATCCATTGCGACATTCTCTGCTGATACTTTTTCGATGATTTTTCAATCAGCGCATTCATGCCAATCGGTTTATCGGTTAATTGCCGGATCATCCGGATACCTTGGCGAAAGTCATGGCCATACACAAAAGTCATGGAAATCGGTTGTATCACGCCCAGCCCCCCGGCTGCGGATACGGCAGCAACCAGTTCCGGATTACTACAGGGATACATCGGGCCGCCAATAACGGGATATCTAACCCCCAGAAGATCTACAAATTGCTGCGCGGCCTGCGGTAATGGGTACTCATCCATATTATTTTTTCATTCCCAGCAACCAGCTGGCGTGAACTCGAGTGACAACATCACCCTGTTGATCAGTAATTTCAGCTGTTACCCTGACGGGAGTATTATCATCAATATCTCCGGGTAATTCGAAATTGGCAATAGCCGTTAACCTGCCACGAGCCTTTTTGAGGTACTCGGCTTCCAGCCCTAATACGATGCCGCGCATATTGTCCGGGATGGTTGATAAAACCGCCAGCCCCGTAGCGATTTCACCCAGGTTAATTAAGGCGATTGCATGAACCGATTTCAGATGGTTCCTCAGCTTACGACGGTCGCGAATCGATACTCTGCCATGACCAGGAGAAAGCGACTCAACCCGGGCAGAAATAGAGCCACTGTAAGGCGCATACAGGCCAAGGAAGATACTAAAGATCCTGTCGCCGGCGGGAAATTTATTGAGCCTTTGCCACCATTTGATCAGATTATTTTCGGGGGTTTGTGTCATTTAGCTTTATTCAGGAAATCTCCGGTTATCTTATCAGCTTTGAGTAAATTGATTCATATTAGTAAATAGTTTCAGCGAATATTAGCGCCATATTCACTTGAGCCCAATCATGTCTAACCAGCCGTTTATCGGATAAAATATAGTTTTACGGAATCAATCGGGTGACACATGGCATTCAAAGCAGACAACGAGAAACTGGTCAAAGCTTTCGAACATATGATCGAACATATTAATCAATCGTTACACGAAGCCGAAGAAGCCATAGGCCCGGGCATCGAAGAAATGATTCACAACGCACAAGAGGTCGCGCGTGATATCTATGCTCTGTCTCAGGAAGAATCCGATGCCCTGGCTAAAGCGTTGAAGCGTGATTTCGACAAAGCCAACAAAACGATTAATCAACAAAAAAAGGAACTAAAAGACTGGTTAAGCTTTGACCTGACCATCGTCGAAGACCGTTTAATCGACCTGGTGGCCAAAGCAGCCGACAAGACCTGGCTGGATTTTCGTGCCTTCGAAAGTGAAGATCATCAGGCCAGTGTTTATCACAGCGGTGAAATATGTAGCGCCGGAACCCTGAGCTGCAATCAATGCGGTAAACACGTCCATTTTTCCAAAACCAGTCATATCCCACCCTGCGCGGATTGCCATGGCAGTGAATTTTATCGCGTTATCGGTTGAGGCAGATCATTCGCACTAGAAAGTCATATAAATTATGCAGACACCTTTAAACTTTGTTACCCAAACGGATGAACAGATGTTGGAAAATTCGAGAGAATTTAAAACCAGCATCTCCCGACGTAGAACCGTTCGGAATTTTTCCGGCCAAACCGTAGATATTGAGATTATAGAAAATGCAGTGAAAGCGGCTGCGACAGCACCCAGCGGTGCCAATAAACAACCCTGGCATTTTTCTATCGTTTCAAACAATGCCATAAAAAAGGAGATTCGTATCGCCGCCGAAATCGAAGAAAAGGAATTTTATGGAGGACGAGCGCCCGAGGCCTGGCTGGATGATCTAAAGGTATTCGAAACCGATCAACACAAACCTTTCCTGGAAACAGCACCTTACCTAATTGCCGTATTTCTTCAACGATATAGCGTCGATGAAGATGGCGAGCGACATAAAAATTACTATATGTCCGAGTCCGTTGGTATTGCCACGGGGATTCTGATTACGGCACTCCATCTTTCGGGATTGGCGACACTTACCCATACTCCAAGCCCAATGAAGTTTCTCAATAAAATCCTCAACCGGCCTGCTAATGAAAAACCTTACATGCTGATTGTTGCAGGTCTTCCTGCAGCGGATGCGACCGTGCCTAATATTGCTAAAAAGAACTATAGTGAAATTGCGAGCGTTTTTAATTAGGATTTATGTGGTCACATATATGGACCCACATCTCCTTCTAGTACTGGGAAGTTGGTTTGTAATCGATGAACCTGGTTTATCGCTAGCGAGATAAATGCCTGGACCTGAAGAGGTTGCTCCAGGCTCTCATTTATCTATATTAGTAAAATATTTGACCTGGCTCGGGTTTTCAGTGTTTTTAACTCATCTCGCCACTTCCGCTTTCTGTGAATCCGTACTCTATCATTAGCTTAATAAAAGTGGGATGGTTCCGGGTTACAAAAAAAAACTAGAGATAAAGTCATGACAATGTATACCCGCCGCAAAGACCAGGACATCTGGCATTGGCGTAACGATTGCCCTGAGTTCCCCACGGGTAACTATATTATCAACCGGGCCTATCCACCGCCAGCGGAGGCTCAATGCCCAAAGTGTTCGGCACTTACAAAGCACACCATTAATGCGAAAAGAAGTCTTTCTGACTCGCTAAGCGGGTGAATAACCAACGAGCATTGCTCCGTATGGAAACCCATTGAAGCCATATATACGACACCTGGTGAGATCAGGGTATGGATCTCCAGCCATTATGCCCCTTTGAATGTCAACTCGTCAGATAGGCTGAGTGCACCCCAAATAATCAACTACCCGCCGCAATCAAACTGGCATTCCCCCCAGCTGCCGTAGTATCAATACAAAGATGCCGTTCGATAATCAACCGATCCCCCCGTATTTCATTTATTAAAGGTATGATCAGCCCGTCTCGCTTGGCCAGTGCCACGCGATAATGTCTCATCGTCTCCTTATCAGCCTGACATAAAACGGCCTGAAATCCGTCTAACAAGGATAATGACTCGGCTTCAATATGCCCTTCTATGGCTTTTACAGGCAAGGCTGAATCATTGATGACTTTGATGTCTGCTTCTAATCCACTGCTTACAATCATTACCGGGTTGCCCAGATAAAGCGCCGACAAGGCCTGCTTGATGGCCAGTTCGCGCCCGGGACCGAGGCATAGCACCAGACCTTTTGGATGCGATGACAATTGATTGCTTTCGCCAGTGGGCCCCGGCATATCACACACCGAATGGACAGGTATCTCAGTTAAATCAACACCCAGCTGGTCAACAAGAAAAGATATAACCTTTGCCAAACCGTCTTT
>JAOUJX010000163.1 GCA_029882955.1 Gammaproteobacteria bacterium | reverse complement strand
AATAAAGCGGTAGACTTTATCGGCAAGGAAGCCGTATTAGCCGAGAAAGAAAAGGCCATCGCTCGTAAGCTCTGCACCTTCATTGTTGATGCTAAAGATGCAGATGTGGACGCTTATGAGCCGATCTGGCACGCTGGAGAAGTCGTTGGGTTTGTTACTTCGGGTGGTTATTCTCATTTCAGTCAAAGGAGTATTGCGTTTGGCTTTTTACCTGTTGAGTTGATAGAAGAAGGCCGACAGGTTGAAATTGAAATCCTTGGGGAGATGATTCCGGCAGTGCTTTATAGCGAGCCATTGTTTGATCCGAGGAATGAGTATTTGCGTTCCTAAGCCTCAGGTGTCGGAGTTATGCCTGACTCCGACACCTAATCTCCAACCACCCTGGCCATTCTCAGTAATAATCCTCGTTCTTTAACGTCAAGATTTGAATAAATTTCCATCAGCTCTCGCATTTCATCCGGAAACGATGCGCACAGCGGGTCGGTCTCAATGTGCTGTTCGTCCATCCAGCCAACAGGCTTGTCAAGAAAGCGTTCGCATAACCTGACGACCTTGATAGGGATAGCAAGAAAGGGGTTGTTTAAATAATCCTCGCTTTTTTTTCGCGACAGTCCGGTGGCTTTATAGAAGCGGGTAGTTACAGCTGGCGGCGACTTCACAGATGCCATTACATAAACAAAGTTTTGATGTCGTATCGCCTGTAAATCCCTGCCACTGGAGCGAATCGGTCCGAGTGCAAACATAAGCCAGCAGGGTGAAACACCGGTAACATCGGCAATGAGTTTGATATGGTCGGGGGAGGGGAGCGAGATACCGGCCTCGTAGTTACCGAGGCGGCTATTACTCCACTCGGGAATATGCCTTAGCAGGTCGGCAGCGCTTTGGAAACCGGCCATGCGTCGCGCCTGTTTAATGCGCTGACCAATTTGAATGGCGGTCGGATTTTTTCTGTTGGCCATGTTGTCACGATTGATTGAAAAATATAGTTTACAAGAAACTTGTAAAAAATACTTGATTACTTGAAAAAAAGTTTTATACTGCGCGCAACTTAATCGGAGTCATCCATGAAATTAACCAAACACATATCAAATTTTAGCCGCCTGGTCATCGATCAGCGCGTGCTCGATATGTTTTAACCTTTCGTTATCGTTTAACGCGAAAGGTGATTGCTAATGCCTTTCGCGGGATTCTAAAAACCCCGTAGGGCCTCTGGCAATACGGGGTTTTTTTATGTCTGAAATTCATGTTTATACGGAGGTGTGGCAGCACCTGGTTGGGTTCCTGATCTGTTCTGTTGTTATTCGAATCTGCCTGACAACGGGAAGATAAGTAGAGAGGAGCCTGAGTAAAGGGTGTCGGGGTGTGGGAAACCGGCCCGTATAACCATGAGTTGAGTGGATTTAATTTAGAGAATAGAAAATGAAAACAGTGAAACAGAAAAATGTGTTTCGAAATCCGTTACACGATCACCCGTTGATGAAACGCGGTGGCGTACACGAGAAAACGAAAAAGGCTCAACGCCAGCAGGATAAGCAACAGCTTAAAAAATTGTGGCGTTATTTAAGAGTAGAAATAGATCTATTTTTAAATAAAGCCACAGGAAAGGGGAAAGACGATGGTCGGTAATGGGGCCGACCGTCATACAAATTGTGACCATCTGCCCGTTGGCAGTGGTTCAGAAGTGCAGTGACTCATTAACTGGTTTAGCGGTTCAGGTTCTGATTGCCTGTCCTGTGCGCCGACGCTTAGCCTCAGGTCATTGGTACCGCTGGCGATTGCAAGGCGTATACAAAGCCGGGGCGTGACACAGTACCCCAGCGGAAGATAGCTCAGTTTGGTAGAGCAGTTGACTCATAATCAATCGGTCGCGGGTTCGACTCCCGCTCTTTATCACACAGCCTTAAACGCTGTTTTGTTAGCGGATTTATCCGCATATTGGATGGGTAACTTCGGTTACCAAAAAAGGGAAACACGCCGGTGATTGTTTTTTTGATCACAGCGGGTATTTGGTTCGAATCGATTATCGGGCGATTGCCAGTTAGATCTGCGAGTGAATAAACCGTTTCATTAAAGGATGGTTTTTACAAAGGAAAGTGAGCGGTAATTCATCCGCTTTCTAATCCGCAGTCGCAACTTAATCGGTTCCACCGGTTACCTGTGGTGTGTTTCCCGACTTTTTATAAAATAAAGAATGTTAATAAAGGAAAGAACAATGTTTGGATTTAAAAGAATTGTCATTGCTCAGAACGAGCGCGGTCTGCTACTGAAAGACCGTAGCATTGAAAAAGTTTTGCTGCCGGGTATTTATCGAATCTTCGATATTGCCGGGCGATTTGAAGTTGTGAAGTTTGACCTTGTCCAGCCTCGTTTTAGCTTCAGACTGGCTGATTATTTGATCAATGAAAAGCCGGCTCTGGTTGATCAGTATTTTGAGCTGGTCGAGCTGGGTGACTATCAGGTAGGTCTGGTGTATCAAAAAGACAAACTGATCGATTTGCTGGCACCCAATAGCCGCCAGCTTTATTGGAAAGGCTTTGCCGACTTTCGAGTCGAGGTACAGGATATCCGTGACGAGTTTGCGCTTGCCGCCGATAAAGTGGGTCCTCTGGCGCGTGCCCGTGCAGGCGATTTGCCGGGCGAACTTTTGAACGCGGCTTATATCGCAGAAGTCGCTGACAACATGCGAGGACTGTTAATCGTCGATGGCGAATTACGCGCCGAACTAAGGCCGGGTCTGTATGCCTACTGGAAGTACAACCGTGCAATTAAAGTTGAACAGATTGACTTGCGCCAGCAGGCCATGGAAGTTCAGGGCCAGGAAATTTTGACTCGCGACAGGGTTAGCCTGCGTGTCAACCTGTCTGCACAGTACCAGGTTATCGATGCTGTCGCAGCTCGTAACCAGCTGGTTAACTTTAGTGATTACCTGTATCGAGAATTGCAGTTTGCGCTGCGACAGGTGATTGGTACACGCAACCTGGATGCGCTGCTGGCGAATAAAGGGGAGCTCGATGCTGAGATCTTCAGGCTGGTCAGCGCGAAGCTGGATGACCTGGGCTTAAGCCTGCGTAGTGTCGGAGTAAAGGATGTCATCCTGCCGGGTGAGATGAAAGTTATCCTCAACCAGGTGGTTGAGGCAGAAAAGGTAGCACAGGCCAACGTGATTAAACGTCGCGAGGAAACCGCCGCTACTCGATCCTTGCTAAATACGGCGAAGTTAATGGACGATAATCCGACGCTAATGCGTTTAAAGGAACTGGAAGTCCTTGAGAAAGTGACCGAGAAGGTCGATAAGCTGACCGTATTCGGCGGTCTGGAAGGTGTTTTAAAAGACACCGTTCAGATTAGATTGAATACCTGAAGCAGTAACGCTCTCTCCCGATGGCGGGAGAGGGTTTTTTACAGGAACTAGAAATGCCAATTTTAAAAACTATTACCAAAGGTAAGGTGCCGGTAAAAATTTATACCGATGACATCGAACACGAAGCTTACCAGCAACTGCATAATATTTCGCAGCTGCCATTTATTCATAGTCATATCGCGGCAATGCCGGACGTGCATTTTGGCAAGGGCGCCACCGTTGGTTCGGTGATTCCCTGCAAGGGTGCGATTATTCCTGCGGCTGTCGGTGTTGATATCGGCTGCGGTATGAACGCCTTGCGCCTGTCGATTAAGGCGCATGATTTGCCGGATAATTTACGTGCGCTGCGTTCGGCCATCGAAGCCACCATTCCGGTAGGTTTCAATCAGCATAAAAGCGATAAGGCTCGTGCATCGACGATTCGCAGCCTGGCGATCGGGCTGGATCCGATTCTGGGTAAGCATCCAAAACTGTTGAAGGCGCAAAAGAAGCCTTATCAAACCTGGGTGCGGCAACTGGGTACGCTCGGTGGTGGTAATCATTTTATCGAGTTATGCCTCGACGAAAATGACGATGTCTGGATTATGCTGCACTCAGGAAGCCGTGGCATCGGCAACGTGATTGGTCAATATTTTATTCGACTGGCGCAAAAGGATATGGAACGTCATATCCATCAATTGCCGGATAAAGATCTGGCTTATTTTAATGAAGGCGCCGATCATTTCGATGACTATCTACAGGCCGTGAGCTGGGCGCAGGATTATGCGATGGATAACCGTCGCGAAATGATGCGTCTGATTGTGGATGTGCTGAAAAAGAAATTGCCTAAATTTGCCATCAGCAAAGAGGCGATTAACTGTCACCACAACTATGTTTCCACGGAGCAGCACTTCGGCGAAAATGTGTATATCACCCGTAAGGGTGCTATCCGCGCAGGTGAAGGTGAACTCGGAATCATCCCCGGTAGCATGGGTGCGAAATCATATATCGTCCGCGGCCTGGGAAACCCAGAGTCATTTTGTTCCTGTTCGCATGGAGCGGGTCGGCGCATGAGCCGTGGAAAGGCGAAACGCATGTTTAATTCATCCGATCTGGAAGCACAAACACAGGGTGTCGAATGCCGAAAAGATAGTGGTGTTATCGACGAAATTCCTGCGGCCTATAAAGACATCGATGTCGTTATGGCCAACCAGAGTGACCTGGTGAGTGTTGAGCACCAACTACGGCAGGTTATTTGTGTGAAAGGGTGATTTGATGAACAAAAACCTCGCGACAGAAATTATTAATTGCCTCCCCAGGGAGCGATCCCTTTATCCCTATTACAAGGATTACTACGCCTTGCAATTATTGAAGGAGGTATCGGGTAATGGTATTAAAGTCTCAGATCTTAAAAATTCTCGCTATGCCACACTGTTAAACAAGAAAGTGGTGAAGCAACTGTTAGCTAACTGTGGCAATAACCGGATACGCGCCAGTCAGATCGAACCAGCCTGGCAGGACAGCATGGAATATTTTACGCTGACACTGGATTCATGGGATGGTAATGAAGGTGACTGGTCACAAACCTCTCGACGAGGCTGGAACCTGGTTTTGCAACTGAATTTTTCCAATCAGCACAATAGTTATTATCGGAAACTGGTAAAGCCAACAGATCGACAGGCGCTCAATTTTTTTTGTCACCCGGTATTCAAACGAGACCAGGACCAGTACTTTCGTGAGACTCTGGCCTGGTCGCGGCTCGATATTGATTTTGATAATAACGAATGCCTGATCGAAGAAGTTCAAAGCGACTGGATACGCGATGTTAAGAGCTTATTATCCGATGCACGTAATGCTAAAAAGCGTCAACAAAAGGGCCTGAACCACTGGCCCGTAGCAGGTCAGGTGGATGATGTCATTCGCTATTGCGAGTATTTCAATGCACGTTATGCGAATATTTGGGCAGAGGCGATGCTTTCGGCAGTATTATTTTTTGTTCGATCCGAACTGGGTATTAACCAGCTTTATTATCATAGTTGCCAGTCCGGTGCACAGGTGAAGAATATAAATGGTAGCAAGCCACCGAGGTCTCTGTATTCCGACTTGCCAAAGGCATTTTGTTTTCGACAGACTAATCAGGGGCCGGGAATGTTGCAGGATGATATTCGGTATCGTCGGTTGCGGCGTAAGGTTAAAAAAATAAACTGGTATGAGTTGGGGGGATTACATTCATAACCACCGCCCAACTCTATTTTTATATTCCGAAAATTCTTGCTTAAATAGTTCTTCTAGCGCCTTTTCCTCAGGGATTATATAAAGCCTGTTTACCAGGACTATAAATATCGGCAAAAACAATAAATTAATCAAGTTACCTAAAAATACTGCCCAGGCGATCAGCCAGGTGAGAAATCCTATGTACATCGGGTTGCGGGAGTAATTGTAAATCCCTTTAGTGACCAGTTCGGTAGATTTCTCCGGGGTCATTGGATTGACCGTGGTTTTAGCTTTCCTGAAGTAATAGCCACCAATAGCAATGATTATAATTCCAAGTAGAAATATACCTGCAGATACAAATATATAACCAGGGACAACGACTTGATAACCCCATTTTGTTAGATCCAGGGCAAACATTAATAACATAAATATTGCTACTAACATTACTGGAAGTTTGATGATGTTTTTCATCTTGATGGACTTGTCGATTTAGTTCGAAATAAAGGGTTTTACAACCCCTATAGCATGCTCGACATGGTCATCTTTCTCTCCCACTGGTGCCACATAATGTATCGCAGAAGACGCAGATTCTATGCCAGCTAGTTTTGCGATCACCCAGGTTGCCAGATACTGTGACGACAGACAACCCCCGGCAGTTGCTATGTTTTTATCGGCAGTAAATGGCTGGTCTAATACCTCAACACCAGCATCTATAACCCAGGGTTTGGTAGTTAAGTCCGTACAGGCAGGTAAGCCGTTGAGTAATCCCAGCTTCGCCATTAACAATGTACCAGAGCATTGCGCGCCAATAATTTGATTGCCAGGGTATAAATTTAGTCGGCTTAAGAGTGCCTTATCTTTTGCTATATCTCGGGTGTATATGCCGCTACCAAAGAGAACTGCATCGGCTGTGTTGGCAAACTCCAGATTTTGTTGGGCCGTTATCGATACGCCATTCATTGATGTGACGGTTTCCGAAGGACAGGTGATCTGGACATTCCAGCCTGAACCTTTCATTCTATTGAGAATGCCGGAGGCGATAAATGAATCCAGTTCGTTGAACCCTTCGAAGGTGAGTATGGCAATGTTCATGTTTTAAAATTTTCAGATTACGTGCAATTTAGCATATAGCATAGGAGTCCTTCCTGGTGAAGCCAGTCCTGTTGTTTTGGTGGAACCAGCGGGGTGTTCACGTGTTCGCTTAATCGAAAACGAGTATAAAGCCTACATAATATATCGAGTGGTATCGCGGATAGTTATTTATTTTATTAGATCCGTTGTTCGACTACGGAATTGTCCTTTGGTTGATCAGGTAATAAAATACGCCGGACATTCAGCGTATTACGTTATTACTAGTACTCCCTGCCGGGCTAAATATTCCAGAGCACCAAAAAGTGAAATTAATATGAAAGTTTTTGACCAGCATATTGTAGAGATTATTGTTATTTTTCTTTTGATGTTTCTGGTTATGGGATCATTTGGTTTCAGCAAGGAGTGGTCTGGATTTTATGTTCTGGCGCTACTACTAATACCGCAGGGCCGAATTCTCAGTCGAATTGGCGATTTCAAAAAAAGCGGGCAGTCGCGATGGTTTCGTTTTAAATTTTTTGCCTTCAATGAACTACTGGTGCTGACTTCAATCATTATTTTTACTTTCGTCCAGGTTGGTAGGGAAAGCCTCTAGTGTGGATTGGGGATCATTACTTTCTTCTCTTGAGCAAAGGCGCTACCAGCGCTTTAGGTTAGATTGGTGATGATGTAGTTGACAAAAACTTGCCTATTAACCTCCTGGCTTTATAAAATGTCTCGTCTAACTCCTTATACCATGGTCAATGTTTCTGTGGCACGATCGAATCCCGGATCTATGTGATTGAAATACGAACAAGATCACGATAGCGAAAGAATCGATAAAAACTAATAACAGGATATTTAAGCCATGGCCTCAGGTTCAAAAAAAGTCATTTTCGCTGCCTTAATCGGCAACACGCTCATTTCCATAACCAAGTTCGCCGCTGCCGCGATGACTGGCAGTTCCGCGATGCTGTCCGAAGGTATTCACTCGCTGGTAGATACCGGTAATCAGGGCTTATTGTTATACGGTATTAAGCGGGCGTCTAAGCCTGCCGACGAGGATTTTCCCTTCGGTTATGGTAAGGAAATCTATTTCTGGTGCTTTATCGTCGCGATATTGATCTTCGCGCTCGGCGGCGGTATATCGATTTACGAAGGGATTAAGCATTTGAGTAATCCTGAGCCCATTAGCAATCCTATGATTAATTATATTGTGCTCGGATTGGCAATGATTTTCGAAGGCGTAGCCTGGTGGTTTGCGTATAAGGAGTTCAGTAAACAAAAAGGTAAATGGGGCTATATCGAAGCCATCCAACGCGCCAAGGATCCGTCTATCTTTGTAGTCTTGTTTGAAGATTCAGCAGCGATGCTGGGGTTGGTAGTTGCCTTTGCCGGTGTAGCACTCAGTCAGTTCACAGGCATTTTGATCTTCGATTCGATTGCCTCGATAGTCATCGGTATGATTCTGGTCGGCACCTCGATCTGGCTGGCTTATGAAACCAAAGGCCTGCTGATTGGTGAGAGTGCGAATCGAGTAGTGGTGCAGGATATAAGAGCCATTCTTAATAATGAAGCCAGCGTCGAGCAGGTCAATGAAGTCTTAACCATGCACATGGGGCCGGATTTTATTCTCGCTAACATCAGCGTTGATTTTGTTGATAGCGAAACGGCGGATCGGATAGAAACTGTCATAGCACGGGTTGATAAGGCGATCAAACAAAAGCATCCCGAGATTAAGCGAGTGTTTGTTGAGGCTGAGAAAGCTTGCGGATAGGAAGCTGAATTTATCTCTCCATCCGCTCCACCAGATCTTCCAGCTGTTGGGCTAACATGTCCCAGATTGCCATTGGGCCGGCGCTTTGAATCATTTCTTCGCGCCAGTGCTCCAGAG
>JAOUJX010000002.1 GCA_029882955.1 Gammaproteobacteria bacterium | reverse complement strand
ATAGAATTTAATCATGAATCAATGTGACACCCCCGAGATCCCGCTGCTGGCTTATGATGCGGCGCTGGATGAATTAATCAGCCATTTATCGACTGTCCCCGGCGTTAGCCAAAAGCCGTTAATGCAGGCGCTGGGTGAAGTATTGGCCGAGACACAGCAGGCATCGATTAATGTCCCATCCGTCGATAATTCGGCGATGGATGGTTATGCCTTTAACACGGCGGACCTGGCATCAGCTGGCGCGACGATATTACCGGTTTCGCAACGTATTGCCGCAGGCTTTACTGGCGCTAAACTGGCAGCGGGAACTGCCGCGCGTATCTTTACCGGCGCACCGATACCCGAAGCTGCGAATACGGTGATCATGCAGGAGCAGGTCGAACTCGAAAACAATACGATTAGTTTCCATACTCGACCCGAAGCGGGTAACAACATTCGCCCCGCCGGCAACGACATAAAAGCAGGCCATACTATCCTGCAAAAAGGGACTCGATTGCGCGCACAGGATATTGGCCTGGCGGCGTCGGTGGGTCTGCAAAGCCTGCCGGTGTTCGATAAAATCCGCGTGGGTATGTTTTTCACCGGCGACGAACTGGTCGAACCCGGGCAGGCGCTCGCAGAAGGCCAGATTTATGATTCGAATCGTTATACCCTGTATGGTTTATTGAAGTCACTGGGCTGCGACATAGTCGATCTGGGTCTCGTGGGTGATACCCTGGAAGCGACCAAAAAAGCGATGCTTGAAGCTTCGGCAAAAGCCGATCTGGTGGTTACCTGCGGCGGGGTTTCGGTTGGTGAAGAAGATCACGTGCGGATTGCTATCGAGCAACTGGGACAATTACATTTATGGCGTTTGCGCATTAAGCCCGGTAAGCCGCTGGCCTTTGGTCAGATCAACCATACTGCATTTATTGGCCTACCCGGAAATCCGGTCTCGGTATTCGCAACCTTCTGCCTTTTTGTTTGCCCCTTGATCAAAACTTTACAGGGGCGGAACTGGCAAAAACCGGTGGGTATCCCGGTAGTCGCCGGATTTGACTGGCCGAAGCCCGATTCACGCCGGGAGTTTTTACGCGCGCGCCTGGAGCCCGATGAAGAGGGGCGACTGGTGGCGAGAATTTATCCTAATCAAGATTCGGGGGTTCTGACCTCGACTGTCTGGGGACAGGGGTTTGTCGAGATCGCCGAAGGTCGGACTTTGAAGGCCGGCGACAAGGTCGATTATCTGCCCTACGCACAGTTTCTGGATTAATCGGAGCCAATAATGATTATCGAAGTGCAGGAAAAAGATTTTGATGTCGCCGCAGTAAACCGCCAATTACTCGGCTCGCGCACGGATGTGGGTGCAGTAGCGACCTTTATCGGCCTGGTGCGTGATCTGCCCGATGCGCCGTTGCAACACATGACGCTGGAGCATTATCCGGGCATGACTGAAAAGTCGCTGCAATCGATTATCGATAAAGCCAGCAAGCGCTGGGAAGTGGTCGATTGCGCGGTCATCCATCGTGTCGGCGAATTGAGGCCAGCCGATCAAATCGTCATGGTGAGCGTGTTATCGGCGCATCGCAAAGACGCCTTCGCGGCCTGTGAATTCATCATGGATTATCTGAAAACCGAGGCGCCCTTCTGGAAAAAAGAGACCGACACACAGGGCAGCGCCTGGGTCGAGGCCAAAAACAGCGATGATGAGGCGAAAAACCGATGGGAATAGTTTACAGATCGTAAAAATGAGCAGTATTTTCACGAATCTGATCTAACTTCTTGATAAAATCGTGATCAATAAAATTAAACATCCCTGACTCAAGCATGATCCTGTTTTGAATACTCGAGCCACCCTAAACAATCTGGCGCTACCATACTCCCCGTATCAGAACGGCCAGAACCCGAATTTTAACCGCGAGCGACCGCCTGCGGAAGACTCGCGCCGTGAGGTGCAGGCACGATCAGGCAGTGCAGCGTCGGATTATGTCTTTCGCGGTGAACTGCTCGATGCAGTCGAAAATGAGAAACGTCATCAACCTCAGTATAACCAGCATATAGCACCCCGGAATCGCCAGGCTATAGAAAGTTATAGCACGGGCGAATCGCTATCCCCGGATAGGGACCCTCGCGGGCGCATACTCGACCAATACGTATAACCCTGTTGCGGGATAATTCCTGATACAATTCCCCCCTGTTTTAGTTCTTAAGAATTGTCATATCAATGGATGTCTCCCACCTGCTGGATTCCCTCAACGACCCTCAACGCCAGGCAGTTAGCGCTGAACCCGGCCCATTATTGATCCTGGCCGGTGCCGGCAGCGGTAAAACACGTGTTTTAACTCACCGTATCGCCTGGGTTTGTCAGGTCGGTGGCTTGTCGCCATTTAGCGTACTGGCCGTAACCTTTACCAATAAGGCCGCGGCTGAAATGCGCTCTCGTGTCGAAGCCCTGCTGGGTATCTCTGCTGCGGCAATGTGGGTAGGCACCTTTCATGGTCTTGCGCATCGTATGTTACGCGCTCACTGGCAGGCCGCAAAACTGCCGCAGAGCTTCCAGATTCTCGATAGCGACGATCAGCTACGCATGGTCAAGCGTGTGATCCGGCAACTCGATCTGGATGATGCCAGCTGGCCCCCGAAGCAGGCGCAGTGGTACATCAATCACCATAAAGATGAAGGCCTGCGCGCGGCCAATATTGACCCGGGTAATGATCCGATACAGCAGCAGTTGCGCGAAATATACCGGCTTTACGAAGAACATTGCGACCGTGCCGGGGTAGTCGATTTTGCCGAACTGCTATTGCGTGCGCTAGAGCTCATTCGCGATAACGACGACATCCGCGGTCATTATCAGCGACGTTTCCAGCATATTCTGGTTGACGAATTTCAGGATACCAATGCGATTCAGTACGCCTGGTTACGACTGCTTGCAGGGCCACAGACACCAGTGTTCGTGGTGGGTGACGATGATCAGTCTATCTACGGCTGGCGTGGCGCGCGCATCGAAAATATACAGCATTTCGAACGCGATTTTGGCAATGCGCAGACCATCCGGCTCGAACAGAACTATCGTTCAACCGGCACGATATTAAAAGCCGCGAATGCTTTAATTGACAATAATCGCGGTCGACTCGGTAAGGAGCTGTGGACCGATAGCGGTGAAGGCGAGCCGATTCTGTATTACGCCGCCTATAACGAAAGAGACGAAGCCCGCTTTGTCATCGATCGCATTCAGGACTGGGTCGATCAGGGCCGAAGCCGCAATGAAGTCGCGGTGCTTTATCGCTCGAACGCGCAGTCGCGTCAATTCGAAGAAGTGCTGATAACCCGGGGTATGCCTTATCGGGTCTACGGCGGTTTGCGCTTTTTCGAGCGCGCCGAAGTGAAGGATACCCTCGCCTACTTGCGCATGCTCAGCAACCCGCTGGCCGATCATGCTTTCGAGCGTACGGTGAATCATCCACCGCGAGGTATCGGCCAGAAAACTATCGATCAAATTCGCGAGCAGGCAAATACTCATTCGCAATCGTTATGGAGTGCATCCCTGGCGCTGGTCGAATCGGACCAGTTGACGGCGCGCGCCAAAACCGCTCTGCAGGGATATATCGACCTAATTCAGGGTATGCAAACCGAACTATTGCCGCAAGGACTCGATGCGCAAATCAAACAGTGCATCGACGCTGCCGGGTTGAACGCGCATTTCGCCAAAGACAAGACCGAAAAAGGCCAGTCGCGGCTTGAAAACCTGCAGGAACTGGTCGGTGCGGGTAAGGGCTTTAAAATCGATGTCGAGCTCGAAGACGAAAACATGAGCACGCTTGATGCTTTCCTCGCCCATGCCGCGCTCGAAGCCGGGGAAGGCCAGGCTGATGCCTGGGAAGACTGCGTACAGTTAATGACTTTGCATTCGGTAAAGGGGCTGGAATTTCCGCTGGTTTTTCTGGTGGGTATGGAAGAAGGCCTGTTCCCGCACCAACGCTCCGCCGAGGAACCCGGCAAAATGGAAGAAGAACGCAGGCTTTGTTATGTCGGCATTACCCGGGCACGCGAACAATTAATCGTCACCAGCGCCGAGATTCGCCGTCTCTATGGTAGCGAGAATTACAATTTAGCATCACGTTTTATTCGAGAAATTCCCGATGACACCATGCAGGAAATTCGTCCCAAGGCGCAGTTGAGTCGACCGACTTACCACGACACCGGCAATTTTGGTCGCCAGCAAGCCGAGGCGGATACCGGTCTTAACATCGGCCAGCGGGTGAATCACGCTAAATTTGGTGACGGTATTATTCTTAATCTCGAAGGCCAGGGTAGCCAGTCTCGTGTACAGGTGAATTTTGAGCAAGCGGGCAGTAAGTGGTTGATGGTTGAGATGGCAAATTTGCAGGCTGTTTGATATGAATCCTTTTGCGAATATCAAGGCACGCTTCCAACTGCCATCCGGGATGATTTATCTCGACGGCAATTCGCTGGGCCCCGTGATTAAAGGTGTCGAAAAAACGGCTGCTCGTGTGATTGAGGCGGAGTGGGGTCAGAAATTAATCGGTGCCTGGAACGGCGCCGACTGGATCAACCTGCCATCGCGTGTCGGGGATCAAATAGCGCCCTTAATCGGTGCCCAGCCAGGTTCGGTTATGGTCGGTGATAGCCTGTCAATCAAGGTATATCAGGCGGTTGCAGCGGCATTGCGGCAACGGCCCGAGCGCCGGGTCATTCTTTCCGATACTGGTAATTTTCCCACCGATTTATATATAACATCGGGACTGCTGAGCAGACTGGGCAACGATTATGAATTGAAACTAGTTGCGCCCGCGGCAATTGCGGACTCGCTGGACGAGTCAGTTGCAGCAATGTTGTTGACCGAAGTTGACTACCGTACTGGGCGGCGACACGACATGGCTGAATTAACCAGCAGAGCGCATGCGGTCGGGGCGCTCGCGCTATGGGATCTGGCGCATTCAGCCGGTGCTTTTCCGGTCCAGGTCTCTGAGTCCAGGGTGGATTTTGCCTTTGGATGTACTTACAAGTACCTCAATGGCGGCCCCGGTGCCCCAGGGTTTATTTATGTCAGCCCGGACCTGATTGATGAAATTGATCCAGCACTTTGTGGATGGATGGGACACGAAGCACCTTTTGAGTTTTCCACGGCTTATCGGTCGGCCGGAGGCACGGGTCGTATGCGGGTAGGAACCCCGCCGGTTATTGCCATGAGTATACTGGAGACTGCACTTGAAATATGGCAGGGAGTCAATCTTGAACTGGTACGCGAGCAGTCGGTGCTACTCAGCGAGGCTTTTATCGAGCGGGTCGAAAGCGAATGCTCTGATCTGTTACTGGTGAGCCCGCGTAATCCCGATCAACGCGGTAGTCAGGTTTCCTTCTCACATCCCCAGGGTTATGCAGTGATGCAAGCCCTGATCGATCAGGCTGTAGTGGGTGACTTTCGCGAACCCGATATCATCCGCTTCGGCTTTACGCCACTGTATCTCGATCTTGAGGAGGTAATCCAGGCAGCCGATATTCTGGCAGCTATTGTTAATGAAAATAGCTGGGACCAGGCGAGGTTTAAAAACCGGGGACTGGTGACCTAGCATCTTTAGATAATGGTAAGGTCTGGGAGAGTCGGCCCGTCGAATGATGGGGCATTCGGCGGGCCGAGTTTAATCGGTTACTTCTAAATAATTAAGCATTTAGTTATGCTTATTCGTCGTTCCATGGGATTCGTGAGTATGTGCGGTAGTTTTGCCCGCAACTTTCTGCAGTCTTTTGGTTTCTTCATCCATGTATTGAATCAATGCTGCTATATCGGGTGCAGACAGGCTTAGATTGGGCATGGCGACCTTGTATTGTTTCAGTAATGCCGTGGCTAGTGGATCCTTTTCCTTTAGCATTTTGTCTGGTTCGGCTAGCCATCGTTCCAGCCATTTACGATCACGACTTTGAACTACGTTAAACAAATCCGGACCAATTTGCTGCATGTTTGGAAGTTTGGCCAAACCGCCGTTAATGACATGACATGACGTGCACATATTCCTGAATTTCATTTCGCCACTGCTAATTTGTCTGAGCCCTGGCGCATCTTCGTATTTGTTGCGTTGAGTGCGCACCTGTTTCCAGTTATGTAACCAGGACCCGAGTTGGTTAGCCAGTACATAAGGGTTTTCGAAGGGTGATCGCTTCACCCATCGGCCTAGCGCCTGGTTACCAATTACCAGGTTAATATTATGATCAGACAAGGTCCGATCTTGAATGCCTGTAATGTATAGGCCAAGTTTTTTACGTAACAGCAATATATCTTCTTCTTTACCGGTTAAAAACTCCCAGCCCTGGCCAATGCCGAATTTCTTACGATAGTCGTTAAGTATTTTAGGCGTGTCGTTTTTCGGATCTATTGAAATCGAGTAAAAGAATACATCTTTCCCCATCCGCTCGCCGAGTATGCCTGCAACGTTTTTCATACGTGCTGTTTCGGTAGGGCAGACCTCAGTACAACTGGTGTAAATGAAATTTAATGCTACTACTTTGTCTTTTATTACGTCATCGAAAAATCGGACTTTTTCGCCCAAATGATTAGTTAATTCAACGTTGGGAAAGTAGTTCTTGCCCCAGACTTCGGCGGCACTGCCCGAGAGCACTGGCCCGCTAAGTGATAATCCCAATGTAATCGTTATTATCAGCAAGAAAGGGCGTTGAAAGTATTTGTTTAGAAATGAGCTGAACATAGGAAATCCTATCGGCCCTAAATCGACCGTTGTTATGGAAGTAGATACGTAAAAGAAAAACGAGTACCGGAAAGCCAAAAACTGGCTTTCCGGTACTGCAATTACAGAACTTAGTTGGCTGGAATACCGCTTTCCGGTCCAACCCCATCACCTGCGCGGAAGGTGGGTAAAGCGACGGTGTCAATATATTCAACCCCGTCCCAGGTCGGAATTACCGAAGGCATAAATTTCACCTGCCCTGGATGCTCCAGGTCCCAGCGCAACAACATTGCATGATCCTCGTGTTGAGTATTATGACAATGCTCGACGAAACTTCCCGCAAATTCTCGGAAGCTGTAAGCAATTTCCACTTCCCGTGCGCCGTCCTCTTCGGGACCCAGGCGGAATACATCCTTGCGTGCTCCAATTTCCCACTTTGGCGGAAGCCCTCGATCTTTACTGATAATGACACCTTCCTCGAAGTGAATATGTATTGGATGGCTCCAACCACCTCCTGTTTCTAATTGCCAGACTTCACGTGTACCATCGCCAGAGAATCCGGCTTCCGTCGGACCTGTTGCTAGCTGTGGTGCGGCCGATAAGCGACGAGTATCTGCCGTTAAGCCAGCATCACCGTCGGTCTTAACCGTCCAGGGCGCTGTATCTGTTCCAGATGATCGACCAAAATCAAAACTGCGATGGCGGGCTTCGGATATCTTGGCCACGTCATCTGCATTATTTCGATCCCAGGGCAGCTCGGTCATCGCGAGTTGTCCTTCGACATAATTCGACGGATCCATACTCTGGTCTACACCGTCGTAAGCCTGAACTCGCAATTCGAGGAATTTACCGACCACAGGATCAGCTTCTTCCCAGTAAGTGGCCCCTGTCGTTGCATCGACAGTCTGTATAGCTTTGTAATCACCACGTAATACGTCAGCCAGTGGTACAACACCTTCGACAACTCTGCCATCTTTATGCTCTACCAGATTAACAAAATAAAGCTTGTCACCCGGATTTAGAGCGTGTTTGGAGAAATCGACAATAATGTCATAACGCTCGGCGATTGCCTGCACGGGTAGAGCGCCTTTATGTTCATCAGCATCGCCGTCGTAATCCAGGTCAAGGCTGCCATCAAACTGAACAGCGTGTTGCATAATATTACCGTCGTTGGCGATCATATGGAATGGAATCCGGTTCCAGGAAACATCCTGTCCCGCACCACCCGGAATTTCGCCGCTAGTTCGGCCAGCAACTTCCTGTACTAGTGCCAGTTTGAAATAACGCGAAACAGAACCGTTTAAGATTCGGAAACGGTAGCTACGTGCACGGACATCCATATAAGGCTTATATAACCAGTTAGTGGTCATAACGTCGCCGACAAAACCATCCAGATTAAAAATGTTAAACCACAACTGGCCTTCCTGATCCCAGGCTTTATCTGCTAACACCAGGTTGACGTCATAATCACGATTACCCCAGGGCAGTGCTGAACCACTAGGGAAACGCAGGTTAACGCCATCATTAATGGCTTCGTTTCCACGGTCTTTACCGCTGTAATAATTCATCATCGCGGCGTTGCCTTTGTAAACGTTTTGCGCGGTGAAATCGAGCATATGGTCGTGGAACCAGTGTGTGCTCATGATTTCGCGATGATCACCCCGTATATTTATCAGGCCGTTTTCGCATGTCTTGAGTCCGGGATTGAGGTCATTGACAAACAGGGTTTCGCCTTCGGTGCACGGGAAAGAGTTCCTTGGGTCGGTGGCTGTGGTATTGATCGAATCGTAACCGGCGACCTGCATAGGCCAGCGGTAGTCATAATACTGACCGGGGAAGAAAAACGCATTGGCGAAGCCATCGCTTTCAGCCGGGTTATGACCGTTGTGCTCATGGGTGGAAATAGTATGGAGACCGAATCCGCGATTTGCAGTCGGATCGATAGGCAGGCCATTGTAGTGGCGCATCAATATGGGTTCACCGACTCTAGCCATCAATAGCTTGGGCGGTAAAGTACCGTCAAAAGTCCATAATGACTTATGGTCCTGAATTGGCATGTTCGGATGAAAGGCAATATCCAAACCGGCTGTAGTGCCCTCGGTGGCTGGAACACCAGCAACATTATGGTAGAGACCTCCGGGACCAAATTCACCTACTGAATAGTTGTGGAGCTGGTATTTGTTGCGTAGGCCTAGATTTGTTCGTGCACCGGTCTGTACGGTTTTATAATAGGACTGCGGATAGAATTCATTCCAACGCTGATGCGCCCAGCCGCGACCACCAGGTCGACCCTCTATCGGAGCACCCTCCAAAGAGCGACCCAGAAAGCCTTCAATTTCGGCAGTCCAGGGGCTAAGGTCGGTTGTGTTAGAAAATTCTGTCGGGAACGGGAATAGACCATCCTGATTCAAAAACGCATCCAGTGCGACAGACTCCGGCTGGCTCGACGTTAGTGCACTGGGGTCCTGGAAAGGGGCCGCCCCGACACTCGGTGCCGGGAAAGGTGTCTTTCCAGCGGTGACAGCAGGGTCGAGCTTTTGCGCTCCAAATTCTTCAAAACGAAGCATTTGCTGTGAATAGGGTGTGGCACCAAACATTGGACTTGCCGCTGCACCGGTGGGCACATCATAGCGGCCCCCGCCTCCTTCGAGTTGCATACCGGTGGTCAGGCCATTATTAACACCAGGATCAGCATGTCCGCCATTCTCGATTTCAAGCGCACCTTCCATTGGTGGCACCATGTCTTCCAGGGCGACACCGTCTATCGAGCCCCCGATTATCGGATCCGTAAATGCCGATGGATCACCAGCTGGCGGTGGGCCGACGTGGTCGAGAGCCGCCGTAGCCGAAAACACGGTAAAAAGGGCAGAGAAGCCCAGCACGACCGCCTGGCGTGGTATGTTGTATTTACTTTTAACGATATCAGTCGATATCCCCGATGGTACTTTTCGTTTTTTATTCATTATAGAACCCCTAAATCATTTTTTTTTAGGAACAGCCTGGCGCTTAAACCAGCAAATCTTTTATTTACTGGTTATTGCACGAATGCGATCCCTAAGCTTTTATTGTCAGATTATTTGCCCTATCGAAATTATCCAAGTGCCTATACCTGGGTGTATATTTTTATCAGGTATTGAAAGCGATCAGTTTTGATCCAATACCCGGCACTTTTTGGCCTAAGCCAAAACTATTAATAACGATGAAACAGATACTTACCGTAAGGTATGTATCAGT
This sequence comes from Gammaproteobacteria bacterium, assembly GCA_029882955.1. GTDB lineage: Bacteria > Pseudomonadota > Gammaproteobacteria. Next base: position 23,809 of record JAOUJX010000002.1, on the reverse strand, counting down.
GAAATTAGTAGTGTAAAAATCTTATAACTAAACCGCTGGTTTTTTTAAGTTACATCAGTTATGCACTTATACACTACGCACGTGCAATTTCGCACTAGTCACGTGGTGCCGAATTTATCAGTAAATCGAGCATGAAAATGTGAATCACCTCTCAGTTCACATGTAAGGCCCTGTGTCTTTTTTTGCCCGACCAATGTTAGAATTAGTTTTTATCGTAAAACGAGTCATCAAATGAGCAAAGCAAACGTCGCCTTCATCGGCCTTGGTGTTATGGGTTATCCAATGGCTGGACATCTGGCCAAAGCCGGGTATCAAACCTGCGTCTACAACCGCACGACTAGTAAAGCCGAACAATGGTGTAAAGATTACAGCGGTAGCTTTGCCACAACTCCTCGCGAAGCAGTGGCCGATGCCGATTTCGTATTTGTCTGCGTTGGCAATGACGATGATTTACGGTCTGTCATTTATGGTGACGACGGTGTGTTAGCAGGTATCAAGGAAACGGCGATTTTGGTCGATCACACCACTGCTTCGGCCAATGTTGCACGCGAAATTGCAGAAAAAGCCACGGTACCATTTCTTGATGCACCTGTTTCAGGTGGTCAGGCTGGTGCTGAAAATGGCGTATTGACGGTGATGATGGGTGGTGATGAGGCGGCTTTCGAAACGGTTAAACCGGTTATCATGAGCTATGCCCGCGCTGCCGAGCTACTCGGCCCGGTGGGTTCGGGTCAGCTTGCCAAAATGGTGAATCAGATTTGTATTGCCGGTCTGGTGCAGGGATTGTCTGAAGGGCTCAACTTTGCCCAGAAAGCCGGTCTGGACGGTGCCAGGGTAGTCGATGTGATATCAAAAGGAGCTGCCGGTTCGTGGCAGATGGAGAACCGCGGATTAACTATGCTCAAAGATGAGTTCGATTTCGGTTTTGCAGTCGACTGGATGCGCAAGGATCTTGGCATTTGCCTGGAAGAAAGCGCAAAGAATGGTGCGCAATTACCGATTACTAAAATCGTGAATGATTATTACGCCGAAATTCAGGAAATGGGTGGCGGTCGTTGGGATACTTCCAGTCTGATACGCCGTTTGACTCGTTAGATTGCTGTAAAACGACCGTTTTAAGTCAATTCAATAAAATATCAGGATATAATTTTCATCCAGAAGCCTTGTATTTGCTTGTTTTTTTAGACCTTGTCGAAATAAAGCTACCTTTTATCGATAAAATACTGGAAAAAAGTAAAACATGTACTATATATAGTATTGTGTAACAGGTTAGACATACTGTTTAACCGCTCTCACGATGTCCTCCTTTGGTTATAGTAAGTCTATATGACATTATGGCTGGTTGTCCCCTCAACCGGCCATTTTTTTGCCCACAGTAAGTTCTCCGTACCTAAAAAAAGCTAGTGATAGTCTTCCCAGTACCTGTCGGCGTTTTGGTGGGGAATGTGTGGCGGGCTCTCGCAGTGCTGCTGGAATTCACTGACATCGATGTGCATATTATCGCGTGCGTTATCTTCTAGATACTGGAAGATAGTTTTACGCAGGCTCAACAGGATTGAGTCGTCTAGTTCGAAATCTAGCTCGGCTAGCAAGTCGGTGAGTAATTCGAAGGACAAATGGTTGAGAGAATAAATCAGGTGAATACTGTTCTCTGAAGCAGGAGCGGCGAGGATGACACCTTTGGTGCCGGCCAGTACTTCGCAGGCGGCTTCGGCCTGTTTTGTGGGGTCGGTGTTATGTTTGAGGTAAAACAGCCGACATCGATAGCATTCCGTCTCATCCATATATCAAGACTACGCCGCTATCGATACGAATTCAATACCATTAGTAAGGTAATTGTCCCAGACTGACCCGCGGTAGTTGGTTGTCATCCAGCAGATTTTGAATATTGGTAAATCCTGTGGTGGTAAGCAGTGCTTCGACGGCCTCTGCCTGATCGTAGCCGTGTTCGAATATGAGATAACCACCCGGATTAAGGTGCTGAGGCGCACCTGCAACAATCTTTTCTATCGATTCGAGTCCGGTTTTACCCGGCGTGAGCGCGAGTAAAGGTTCAGCCGGTAAATCGCCCTGGCTGAGGTAAGGGTCATTTGCAGCGATATAGGGCGGGTTGGATACAATCAGGTCGAACCCGGGTAGCGCCGTTAATGCCTGATACCAGTCGGACTGAAGGCAATGGAGTGAAACCTGGTGAATGCGGGCATTGGTTGTTGCTAATTCCAGGCAGGCTTTGCTGATATCGGTAGTCACTAGATCGATGTCTGGTTTTTCCTTCAGCAGGACGATAGAAATGATGCCTGTACCGGTTCCCATTTCCAGAATTCGAGGCCGCTGCAGCCCGGCACAGAGTTGCAAAGTGGTATCAACCAGTAGCTCGGTTTCCGGTCGTGGAATAAGCGCCACCGGTGAAATTTTAAATTCTAACGAGTAAAACTCTCGACTCACCAGTAAGTAAGCCAGTGGGGTCGGTTTCAATCGTTGTGCTACGAGGATTTCAAACTCCGAGTGGACGGATGTCGGTAATTCTTGTTCAGGCCAGCTATATAAATAACTTCGAGGTTTTTGTAAACAATGCGCGAGCAACAGCTCGGCATCCAGCCGTGCGCTGTCACTAATGCTGTCAAACTGACCCTGTGCCCAACGCAGTGCTGAGGCTATTTCCTGGCTCACGAATCAGCCTATGGACTGATTATCGTTGGCCAGATTAGCAAGCTGTTCGGCCTGATATTCATGCATAAGTGGATCAACTACCTGACCTAGTGAGCCCTGCATAATTTCTTCGAGCTTATACAGAGTCAGGTTAATGCGATGATCGGTTAATCTTCCCTGTGGGAAATTATAGGTGCGAATCCGCTCGGAACGGTCGCCGCCACCGACCAGCGATTTGCGTTCGGCGGCCTGTTCCTTTTCCTGCTTTTGTTTCTCGGCATCATAAATCCGGGCCTGTAGCAACGACATGGCACGAGCTCGGTTTTTATGTTGCGAGCGCTCGTCCTGGCACTCAACCACCGTGCCAGTAGGTAAATGGGTTAGACGAATGGCGGAATCGGTTTTGTTGACATGCTGCCCGCCAGCACCCGAAGCGCGGAAAGTGTCGACGCGCAAGTCGCCTGGATTGATTTCGATCATCTCGACTTCTTCACCTTCGGGGATGATTGCCACCGTGGCCGCCGAAGTATGTACCCGACCCTGAGACTCGGTCTCCGGTACTCGTTGTACCCGGTGCGCACCCGATTCGAATTTCAAATGCGAGTAAGCGCCGTGACCAATGATTCGAGCGATAATTTCCTTATAGCCGCCGTGTTCACCTTCGTTACTGTTAAGGATTTCCATCTGCCATTTTTGTGACTCGGCATAACGGCTATACATGCGGAATAAATCACCGGCAAAAATTGCGGCTTCGTCGCCACCGGTTCCGGCACGCACTTCGAGAAACACATTAGCTGTATCGTTGGGATCTTTGGGTAGCAATAATTTCTGTAGTTCCACTTCGAGAGCTTCTATCGCAGCGGTATTTTCCGCAATTTCCTCCTCGGCCATTTGCCGCATTTCGGCATCGTCTTCTTCAAGCATTTCGCGGGCTGAATGCAAAGCCTCCTGCGCCTGCTGGTAGGCGTTAAAACTTTTCACCACGTTTTCTAGCTGGGCATATTCCATCGACAGGTTTCGAAATTTATCCTGATCGTTGATGGTTTCTATGTCGGATAATAATGCCGCTATTTCCTCGTGGCGGGCACAAAGCAGTTCGAGCTTATTGAGCAGGGATTCTTTCATTTATGATGGGTACTAGTCGGTAGAGATGAGTGATTGCAGCAGAAGAATGGCTTCTTCATCCTGATTTTTCAGGGCCTTACGCATTTCTATGGTTGGCCCGTGGATCATTTTGTTGGTCAGGTTATTTGCCAGTGCTTTTATTGCTTTTTCGGCGTCCCCATCCTGCCGAAATTGTATCAGGGCCTTTTCGATGCATTGTTGCTTTATGGTTTCTGCTTTCTTGCGTAGCTCGCGGATATGGTCGGCAGACTGATGTGTGCGTAACCACTGATCGAATGCTATCACTTCCAGGTTGATAATTTCCGCCGCCGCTTCGGCTGCTATTTCGCGCGAGCGAAGATTTTCATCGATGACGTTTCTGAGGTCATCAACCGTGTAAAGGTAAATGTCGTTGAGTTCCCCCACCTGGCTCTCGATATCGCGCGGTACGGCGAGGTCGACCATAAAAATGGGCCTGTGTTTACGCTGCCGCAACGCCGTTTCGGTCGCTCCTTTGCCAAGTATCGGCAGCTGGCTGGCGGTTGATGAAATGACAATATCGGCATTTATCAGTTGCTCTGGAACAGCGTTAATCTCCACGGCCTCGGCACCGATTTCATCAGCCAGTCTCTGTGCATTTTCGAGGCTGCGATTAGCAATCACGATGGAACCGATATTCTGTCGCTTTAGATGACGCGATACTAACTCGATGGTTTCTCCGGCGCCGATTAACAGGGCGCGTAATTCGTGCAGGTTGCCAAATATCTGTTTCGACAGATTCACTGCCGCAAAAGCCACGGAAACAGCATTGCTACCGATCTCAGTATCGGTACGCACGCGTTTGGCGACGTTGAAGGAATGCTGAAACAGGCGGTCCAGTACAGAGTTAATGCTTTTGCCACTGCGCGCCTGGTCATAGGAGGTTTTCAACTGGCCGAGAATTTGCGGTTCTCCCAACACCATCGAATCGAGCCCGGAGGCGACGCGGAACAAATGGCGGGCGGCTTCTTCGTTATTATGCTGATAAATATAAGGCAGTAGGGCATCTTCGCTCATACCGTGATAACGCGACAGCCAGTGCGATAATGTATGTTCGCTATCGACTGTGAGATCGCAGTATATTTCAGTGCGGTTACAGGTGGAGACGATAACCGACTCGTTTACGATCGGCAGGGCTTTTAGCTCACGCAGAGCGACATCCACCTGATCGGTCGAAAAAGCGACTTTTTCGCGTATGTCGACTGGTGCGGTCTGATGATTGATGCCAAGTGAGAGTAGGGACATGGTAAAGGCGTATTGCGTTTCAGCTTACGATTTTCCGGTATTGCCTCACTAAATACAAGCCAGAGCACGAATTAACCTGTAATTTAGGAACGAACTGCGCCTGATCGAATCAAACCAGGGCCTTACAGCCCAGGTGGTGGTTAAAAATGTCATTATAATCCGCCGCAAACTTCTCGCTTTAGTGGTGGAGTGCTACACTCGCTGGAGTTAAAGAATGGTAAACCCGACCAACGAAACTGGCATGAGATTGATAATTTATTCAGGAACAAGATTTTTTTCGGCTTTGTTATTAATGCTATTTGTATCCGCCTGTGCGGGTTTGCAAAGCCAGTCGCTAAGAAACGATTCACTGGTGCAAACCGATCCGGTTGAAATTATTCCACGGGCACCTGGTAGTGACGTCTTTGGTGAGGATAGTTACCGTCTGTTAGTGGCCGAAATGGCCATATATAGTGGCGAGGCTGCGTTGGCGACTGAGCATTATCTAGCACTCGCCAAATCGCAGAAAAATCCGGCAATCGCTGAACGAGCAGTGCGTGTTGCGGTATATGGTGAAAACCTGGAAGCAGCTATCGAGGCCGCACAACGCTGGCTCGAACTGGATCCGGAGCGGATCGACGCCAAGCAGGTAATTGCCTCAATATATATTCGTCAGGGCAGGGTAAACGAGGCGTTTTCGTATCTGAACGGCGTTATCCAGGCTAGCGAACTCGACGACAAACCCCTGTTTGTCTCTTTACTGGGTGTGCTGGCGCGCGAAAAAAATACCTCGACCGTGCTAGCGGTGACGCGAAAGATTGCTGATGCCTACCCCTTTCGAGCCTATGCACTTTACCTGCATGGCATGATAACCGCACAGAGTGGCGAGGCTGAAGAAGCGCTATATTTTATAGACCGGGCATTAGCTTTCGAAGAAATAGAAGGTGCTCATAATGCTCGTGCTAAATTGTTACTTAAAATGGAACGCCAGGAAGAAGCCGTGGTTAGCCTCGAAAAAGCGATCATGCGTTCACCCGATGACCAGAGCTTGCGTATGACTTATGCCCGTTTGCTGGTTGATATCAAGCATTACGAAAAAGCCCGGGGCGAGTTCGAAAAGTTGCACAAAGCTTCCCCTGATAATGTCGAATTATTGTACACGCTGGGCTTGTTGTCCCTTGATGCCCAGCGCCTTGATGATGCTGAGATGTATCTGCGCAAGCTGGTAGAGATGGGTGAGCGCAAAGGCGAAGCGCAATATTATCTGGGACGTGTCAACGAGGAGCGCCAGCGATATGATGACGCCATCGACTGGTATAAGCAGGTACACGATGGCCAATATCAGTTCGATTCACGTTTACGCATTGCCGATATGCTGGGTCGATCCGGTCGTATCGAAGAAGCGCATGATTACCTGAAAGCGATGCTTAAGGGTAGTCAGTCGAATGCCTCACTGGTTCGTATCTACCTGGCGGAAGGCGGGTTATTACGCTCGGTGGATAAATATCATGAGGCGGTCGAAGTCTATAATACGGCGCTTGGTATCGTTCCCGGAAATAATGATCTGCTGTATGCGCGAGCGATGACTGCGCAGAATATTGGCCGAATTGACATTCTCGAGGCCGACCTTAAAGCCATACTGAAAACCGAGCCAGACAACGCGCATGCCCTTAATGCGCTGGGATTTACCCTGGCAGATCAGACAGATCGTTATCAGGAGGCCTATGAGTTAATTAAGCGAGCAATTGAAATCATGCCCGAAGACGCTGCCATTATCGATAGCTTTGGCTGGGTCAATTATCGCCTGGGTCGATATGAGGAAGCCATAAAACTATTACGACAGGCTTTTTCGCAATATGCCGACTCTGAAATCGCCGCACATCTGGGTGAAGTATTATGGGTTACGGGTCGTCAGGATGAAGCCCGCGTGATATGGAAAAAGGCACTACAAAAATCACCTAACGATCCACATATCGAAGATGTTATGCGGCGATTTATACGCTAATTCCCTGCCTCGCGTTTTTTTAAAATTTACCGATCACTTTATGAAGCTGAAACAGGCATGTAAATTTATTCTGGTAACACTGGTCATGCTGTTTATATCAGCCTGTGGCGGTTTACCAATCATAGAAGTAGATCACCAAAGTCAGCAAAAGTGGTCTCAATATCAACTTGAGGCAGCTCGTTTTAATCGCTGGGATCTGTACGGCAGAGCGGTCATTATGGCAAAAGACGAAGTTTACAGCACCGGCCTGAAATGGCGTAGAGATCCGCTGGGTTACGAAATGATGCTCGAAGCACCTTTTGGGCAGGGTGTATTTCAATTGCAGGCAGATCAAAACCTGTCGACCCCGGTTTCCCTGCATTTACCCGATGGGCAGGCCGTGCTGGCGAACGATGCCGAGGAAGTCCTGGAAAGAGTGATAGGCTGGTCGATTCCAGTCAGTGGCTTAGAATTCTGGATTCGGGGTATCCCGCAGAAGAAGGCAGATCTTCGCCTCGATTTAAATGGCGATGGCAGGCTCAGGTCGTTAGACCAGGGTGGCTGGCACATTAGTTATCTTGATTATTTTGAGCCAGACAACTCGGCGCGTGGCTTACCTCGTAAGCTGTATTTGAAGCGCGATGACCTGGAGATCAAGATCGTTATTGAGCGCTGGCAGAAGCCGGATGCTATCCATGTCGACTCCGGGCTCTTCCCGGAATTTAACTGAGACCATAGCTGTTGACCCGGCTGACGCTGAATTCGCCCGCCAAACTCAATTTAATGCTACATATTACCGGCAGGCGCGCAGATGGCTATCACTTGCTGGAAACTGTGTTCCAGTTCATCGATTTGAATGATCGCATGACGTTTGAAGTTGGCGATTCGCCTGATATTCGTCGAGTCAATAGCAGGACGCCAGTGCTTGAGACTGAAGATATCGTACTGCGCGCTGCTCGTCAGCTAAAGAGTCGCTATGTTGTTTCTCGGGGCGTGCAGATATCTATCGACAAGCAAATTCCCGTTGGCGGCGGACTGGGTGGCGGTAGTTCGAACGCGGCCAGCTGTTTGCTGGCGTTGAACAAGCTCTGGAACCTCGGTTTGACGCTCGATGAACTGGCAGAAATCGGCCTTGAACTGGGTGCTGATGTACCGGTTTTTATTCATGGCAAAGCGGCCTGGGCCAGTGGTATCGGCGAGCAACTAACGCCAATTCAACTGCCGGAACCCTGTTATCTGGTGATATACCCCGATATTGCGGTCTCTACCGCTGAAATTTTTAACGCTGAGCAATTGACACGTCACTGCGATGCAATCACAATACGCGCCTTTCTGGATGGGGCAGGCACAAATGTCTGTGAGCCCGTAGCTCGACAGCTTTATCCTGCGGTCGGCGAGGCAATCGACTGGTTAAACCAGTTTTCCCGAGCCAGAATGACCGGTACCGGCGCTTGCGTGTACGCTGCTTTCGATAGCCTCGAAGCGGCAGAAGGTGTAAAATCGCGCGTGCCCCGGCATTGGCAGAGTTATGTTGCCAGAGGCATGAATCGTAATCCGGTTCACGCCAAATGTGGAATTTTTGAAAATGACGACTAAACTGTCATTTTCAGTAGAAAGTTTAATGGGCCGTCGCCAAGCGGTAAGGCACCAGGTTTTGATCCTGGCATGCGTTGGTTCGAATCCAGCCGGCCCAGCCATTTTAAGTAAATACACCCAGCATGATATCGATATCGAGTTATCACGACTGGAGACGAACCAACACGGTTCGACAAAATTGCAGGAGGCAATTTTGGACATCCGTAAGGACGGCCCGAAGGGTGAAATACAGGAGGTATTTCCCAATCCAGGCGAAAATGCCACGGAAAATAAACGGCCAATTAATAGTTTTGTTAATACCGAGAGTACTCAATGGCTGGCAATATCGTCACTAACGAACTGATGGTCTTCACCGGTAACGCCAACCCGGAGTTATCCCGGGCAGTGGCGCGTCACCTGGATATCCCTCTCGGGATTGCGTCGGTAACGACTTTCAGCGATGGTGAAACGGCAGTAGAAATCGGCGAAAATGTGCGCGGTAAGGATGTATTTATCATCCAACCGACCTGTACACCGACGAATGATAACCTGATGGAATTGCTGGTCATGATCGATGCCATAAAGCGAGCATCGTCGGATCGAGTTACAGCGGTGATCCCCTATTTCGGATATGCGCGTCAGGATCGCCGAGTACGCTCGCAACGTGTACCGATTACCGCCAAGGTGGTTGCTAACATACTCAGTAGCGTCGGCGTTGACCGGGTTTTGACTGTTGATTTACACGCAGATCAGATCCAGGGCTTTTTTGAATGCCTGGTCGATAATGTTTATGCCTCGCCGATTTTGATGGGTGATATCTGGAAACAGAAGTATCCCGAGATGATAGTGGTTTCGCCCGACGTCGGCGGTGTAGTCCGTGCCAGAGCAGTCGCAAAGCAACTCGATGACGCCGACCTGGCGATTATTGACAAGCGGCGCCCACAGGCGAATCAGGCGCAGGTCATGAATATCATCGGTGAAGTCGAAGGCAAGACCTGCATCATCGTCGACGATATGGTCGATACTGCCGGTACTCTGTGTAAAGCAGGTGAGGCATTGAAAGAACACGGCGCAATAGGCGTTTACGCTTATTGTACCCACCCGGTGTTATCGGGAAAGGCGATAGAGAATGTTGAAAACTCAGTGCTGGACGCACTGGTGGTTACCGATACTATTCCGCTGTCAGAACAAGCGACGAAATGCAGCAAAATTCGTCAGGTATCGGTCGCTGGAATGCTGGCAGAGACAATCCGCCGCATCCATTTTGAAGAATCGGTTAGTTCCCTGTACATGGATTAATGTGCTTAGTTTAATTTACGGGGACTAACGATCATCGCATGAGCGATGTTTAAGCTCCTCTCTGGTCGCAAGAGAGGTTTCCGTCAAACGACGGTTTTTTTGTTTTTGGAGTACAGCAATGTCAGATATTATCAAGTTGAGTGCTGAACCACGTGCAGATTCAGGGAAAGGTGCGAGCCGCCGCCTGAGACGCATGAATATGGTTCCAGCAATCGTATACGGGGGCGAGAGCGATCCCGTTTCAGTCAGCCTCGCACATGACGCGTTCGCACACGAACTCGAAAATGAAGCGATTTATACGCAAATCATCAGTCTCAAAGTCGGTAAGGATAGCGAAGAAGTCATCTTGCGTGATTTGCAACGCCACCCCTATAAAAATCGCATTTTGCATGCTGATTTTTTCCGTATCGACAAGAAGAAGCCGATTCACGTGGTTGTTCCAATTCACGTTGTCAATGCAGAAAACTGCGTTGGTGTGAAAATGGACGGCGGCATGATGACGCAACTGGTAACAGAAATCGAAGTGCTCTGTTTGCCGAAGTTCCTGCCAGAATATCTCGAAGTCGATGCAACTGAAGTGCACCTCGGTGATATCGTGCATCTATCCGACATCAAAATGCCGGAAGGTGTCGAAATTGTTGCACTGACGCATGGTGAAGATCACGATACCGGTATTCTTTCGGTAGTGAAAACTCGTGCAACTGAAGAAGTTCCTAGCGAAGCTCCCGAAGCGCCAGCCATCGAAGGCGATGAAGGGGCTAGCGAAGGCTAGTTTTTCCGGGTGCCCGCACTCACCGCAGATATACGTTTGATTGTCGGCCTCGGTAATCCCGGGGCCGACTACGTCAATACCCGCCATAACGCCGGGTTCTGGTTTGTCGATTTGCTCGCGCAACAATTTTCGCAATCTTTTCGATTCGAGAAGCGTTTTAACGCCGAAGAAACCAAAATTCGCAATAACGGTGAAGATGTTTATCTACTAAAACCACAAACCTTCATGAACCGAAGCGGTCAGTCGGTTGGTGCTATGGCCAGGTATTACAAGCTCAAGCCGGGGCAGATCCTGGTAGTGCACGATGAACTCGACCTTGAGCCCGGTGATAATCGCCTCAAGCAGGGTGGAGGACACGGCGGGCATAATGGGCTGCGTGATATTATTGCCCACCTGGGCGAGCGCGATTTTTTTCGTTTACGCGTCGGTATCGGGCATCCTGGCGATCGTAATCAGGTGGTCAACTACGTGTTGCATAAACCATCGGTGGCTGAACTTGATGCAATAAAATCGGCGAATCAGCGCACCTTAGAAGTTATGCCGTTGGTGTTTGAAGGGCGGATAGATAAAGCCATGCAGGCATTACATACATAGAGAATAGAAATCATGGGTTTTAAATGTGGCATCGTTGGGCTGCCCAACGTCGGTAAATCGACCTTATTTAACTCGCTCACCAAAGCGGGAATCGCAGCAGAAAACTACCCGTTTTGTACTATCGACCCGAATGTCGGTATCGTCGAAGTACCCGACCCGCGCCTGAAGCAACTCGCCGATATTGTAAACCCCAAAAAGACCATCCCGACCACGATGGAATTCGTCGATATCGCCGGTCTGGTTGCCGGCGCCTCAAAGGGCGAAGGCCTGGGTAATCAATTCCTCGGCCATATTCGCGAAACAGACGCCATTGCGCAGGTAGTTCGTTGCTTCGAAAACGAAGATATCGTGCACGTCAGTAACAAGATCGACCCGCTAAGTGATATTGAAATCATCAACACCGAATTACTGCTCGCCGATATGGAATCCATCGGCCGGCAGCTCGATCGTGCCAGCAAACTGGCTAAATCGAACGACAAGGATGCCAAGGCCAAACTCGCATTCATGCAGGCTATCCAGGCGCACGTCGAAACCGGTGAAAGTGCGCGCAAGTTCGAAGTAGAAGACAGTCAAAAGAGCTGGATGAAAGATTTGCATCTCATTACGGCGAAACCGACGCTATATATCGCCAATGTCGCCGAAGATGGATTTGAGAATAATCCGCATCTGGATGCTTTAACTCAATACGCCGAATCGGAAGGTGCCGAAGTGGTAGCCGTTTGTGCTTCTATAGAAGCCGATATTGCCGAACTCGACGCCGAAGAAGCCGCCGAATTCCTCAATGAGCTGGGCTTAAGTGAACCCGGCCTGGATCGCGTTATTCATGCCGGATATAAATTATTAGGCCTGCAAACCTACTTCACCGCCGGTCCACAGGAAGTCCGTGCCTGGACTATCCGAGTCGGGGATACCGCGCCAAAAGCAGCGGGTGTGATTCATACTGATTTCGAAAAAGGCTTCATCCGCGCCGAAGTAGTTGGATTCGACGATTTCATCAATAATAACGGTGAACAGGGTGCGAAAGATGCGGGGCGCTGGCGCCTGGAAGGCAAGGATTATGTAATGCAGGAAGGCGATGTGGTGCATTTTCGCTTTAATGTTTGAAAAACTACCCGCGTTTTTCAACAGGTTAAGCCCGCTGCTATTGACAGCAGGCATACTTCAAGGGAAAATCGCGCTCCCTTCGACCGGGCAATCCGGTCAGGCAGTTCAAAGCAACAGACAATGGCTATGTAGCTCAGCTGGTTAGAGCACATCACTCATAATGATGGGGTCCCCTGTTCGAATCAGGGCATAGCCACCATTTCTTACCACAAGATAAAAAGACTCCCCAACCTGGTGAATATGTATCGCTTGCCGGATCGATTTAAATTATATATTCCTACCAGTAAAATTCGTCTTACCGGTGATTAACCATGACAACAACAGCATCTAGCATTCCAACCACTAAAATGTCATCGAAAGGACAGGTAGTAATCCCGGAAAATATTAGACAGCAGCTTGATCTTGAAGCAGGTTCTCAATTTGTCGTTCTGGGTGATAAAGATGTGGTGATTTTAAAGCGAATATCAGGACCAGCTTTAAGCGAGTTTGACGGGTTGATAAAGCAAGCTCGATCACAGGCGAAGGCTAGCGGATTAAAAAAGACTGATATAAAAGATGCGATTGCACAGGCAAGGAATGAAAAGTGAGAGTAATTGTGGATACCAATGTGCTGGTATCCTGTATATGTTTTAGCGGCCCACCTTTTCATATCCTAAAGGCCTGGAGCGACGGGAAACTACAGTATTGCCTGCGCAATAGCTGGACAGGTTGAGGTAATCGTATCTGGAGATAAGCATTTGCTGGAGGTGGATGGTTACCAGGGTATTCGGGTTGTGAAACCGCGCTAGTTTGTTGATGAATATTTGGGGAGTTAGGTTTTTATAGTAGGGATTTTATGGCGGAATATTATAGGGTGCTTCATAGTTCGAGGAGGTTACCTGGGAACTAGTGCTTTCGGCCAGGTGCGGACGTTTAAGAAGTACTGTTTTCTTCGACTATTTGGGTAACTTCTGAGGGACAGATATTACGGTTGCCACAAACCTTACGCTCTGCGATAAAAGTGAGAGTGGCTGTTGATTTACGTTAAATATTGACCTGCCATACAGGGAGGTCTAGTAATTCATGCAATCACTTTAATAGATATGAACGGGTCAATAATCGGTGTAAATCCTGGGTCAAGTTTGAGCACGAATCAACACCCATACCATGCTGTGTTGATGGCTCCACATCTCCCCCCTTAACGAGAGAAGATGTGGTTAAGCGGCACACTATAAATTTAAATTGATTATAATTGCCTGCCAATTTCCTCTATTCATAAAGGTGGGCATTATTACTGTGGGATTCCGCCTTAACTGCGACTTCGATCTGAGATTCATTCAAAGCGACTCTGTCGTCGTGTTCGGGCGTAGCGTAATAGGCAAACCCACCGGCTAGAGTCAATATTGCGAAAGATAAACCGAGATCAAAAAAACCTTTTTGATGCTTCTTCGTGTTGTGCTTTTTCATTAGTCATTCCCTATTTTTTTTATTGTTATGAATAATACAAGGAAGCAACCAATACATTTCGAGAACCACTCCTCGAAAAACGGGTTGGTCAATTAGAAATAATTCTCTTTTTTATCAAACTGTATCGGCATCTAGGGGGATTCATAATCGACCGGAACCCTTGTTGCCTTCGAATCAGCCTTTACTATTAATTCACTGAAATCTCCGCTACGGGTCGACTCCAGAGATTTATCCTGTGTTGTTGAACGACCGCAAAGGATGAAATCGTAAACAAATTTACTCAGAGAATTAGAGTCCGTACACCTATTAACAGAACCCCAAGACTCGCTCTGCTCGCTGAGTCTGATTTGAAAAATACCCTATAGTCTCATCACATCGACCTGGCTTTTCGTTATAAATACGCTCGATCTTTACCGGACTGGATTCCATGAGTTCCAGAAAGCCGCACCAGTCGCTATTCGCTTAAAGAAGTCAAAACCCAAAAGGGCCAGAATACACCTGGCCCTTCGATTATCACTATAAATCTCTCTATTTACTTAGTACCAACAACCCTGCTCCTAAATTGCCCGATCAACAACAGCAAAGGTAACAGTGTCAAAAACCAGCTATCAAATGAACCGCTACCACTATGGCTCGGACGACTGGATTTAAACATGGGTTGCTGACTGTCGACCCGGTTTGAAGTAGCGGCCTGGCTGGCGCGTTGTTGCTGCGCCTGCTTTTCGGTCTCGAGGCGCTGTTTGTTCTGGCGCTTAATGCCCTGTGAGTCGAACACTTCGTCGCGTACTACGACCATGGCGGTGTAGTCTGTTACCAGTCCATGCTCGATTGCGAGGTCGGTTACCGCCTGCTTCAGGTCGGCGCCTTCATCGAAGTTACGAATTTCAGTCATCATATCTTCGATTGATGCGTAAGCCCATAACCTTTCCAGCTCGGGATGTAACCTGCTGCTCGCTGGAAATTCAACCTGGGTACTATAATCTTTTTTCTCACCTGAAATCTTGCCGGTCAAGCGGATATCGGCGACGCCATCGCCCCAGTAGTGACCGAACACTATCAGTTGCTGACCACGATAAAGACTGGATATTTTATTCGGGGTCAATTCCGAGGTCTTGACGCCTTTGATCGACAAATCGACACCGTGCAGGCTCTGGTGGGTTACCTTGCTGGTCGCTTCCAGGATTTTGCCGACTATATCGTCGCTGTTGGAAACGCTGGTTGCAAAACCATTCGATTCATCGGTCAGGGTTTGCAGCATCGGGGTGTTGGCGCTATTACCCATAATAAAAGTAAACAGGCGGATGTCTTTCGTTTTTAACAGCTTGATAAATTGCTTCTGCCTGGTCTCTCCAACGTTGGCGACGCCATCGGTAACCAGTACGATGGCACTGGTGCGATCGGCATCAATCGATCTCAGGCCGGTCTTTAAACCCGCGTAAAGATTGGTACCGTCACTGGGACTCACCTGTAGCAGGGCATCGCTGTAGTATTTAATCATTTCGGGTGTGGCGTTCACATAGCCGTTGGTCAGTTCACGCGCATTACTGTTGAATAAAACCACCCGGAAGCGATCATCCGGCTTCATTTTTGTTAATGCTCTCTGTACGCCATCGACCAGGGTGGCGTATTTTCCGTTCATAGAACCCGAGATATCGAGTACAAATATCCAGTCTCTGCCTTCGGTCACCGGTTTTAAATCGTCTCCAGGAGTGAGAGTTAACATAAATGTGCCCTTGCTGCTGCCTTCGGGTTTATAAGTGATCATATCTACGCTGCCCGGCAGACCGGCCTGATGACGCCAGTAGACGACTATGTCCTGATCCAGCTTGAAAGCGGGTTGATTGCCGTTGGACTGGGTCATGCCTTCTTCAAGCTGACTCGTCGATGCGGTTGACAGATTAGCCTTCCATTCGCCGGCATTGGCCTGTGTGATAATCGCCTGTGGTTGGCTGGGCAAGCGCAGGGCTTCAACCGGATAGGCCGATTTTAACTCAAGGTTAAAATTGAAGGTTTCTTTGACCGACTCGTTGGCCGTCCAGAATGAAAGCTTCTGCTCGTCGACGCCACCTTCTTCCAACGGGTAAACATAACGACCAATGCCGGTATCGACATGGGCGGGTTGCAGATATACAAACCGCAGACGCGTATCCTGACCCGCGCGAACCGGGTAGACCTTCATGTCGAAGGTTTTATATTCGTCCTTCTCCATCAGACCAGCATCGCGACCGGCGGCTTTTTCGGTTTCGTAGAGCTCGCGCGCCTGCTGCTTTTCCAGCACTTCACCAGTCACGGGTTTACCATCAATCCAGACGGTAAATTCGGCCACAGCGCCTTTTTGCGGTACTGGAAAAGAATAAATGGCTTCCAGGTCCTGGGCGTGAGGGTTGGAGAAAACCTGCTCGACCGTGGTGATCGCGTAACCGTCTTCGATGATGACGCTGACGTCATGTTGCCTGATTTCAAGGCTTGAAAACTGTGCATTTACCGGCGTTAACAGTCCGGCTGCCAGACTGTTGCCTGCGACGATTAAGTTACTAAAAAGCGCGAAAATCGTTATCGCCAGCCATTTGTTGATTTGTTGTAAGGGTTTCATTGCCTTCTCCGTTCTTGTGATAGAAAGGCATAGTTTCGACAAAAGATATTTTATTTAAACCTTTTCCGCTTTAGTTTAATATTTGTTAACCCAAAGTATATTTTAGTAATACTCTTCAGGAGTAAGGTAATGGCTCAAACCGCAGCACTATTAAAAACCCTCAAGCAGGCACTGAAAAACACTGGTTTTACTTATCTGGATGTAGCGCAACATCTGGGCATGAGCGAAGCCAATGTGAAACGACTGTTTGCCACGCAGCGCTTGACTCTGCAGAGGCTGGAACAGATTTGCGGTTTAATGCAGCTTGAATTGAGCGACCTGTTCGTACTTTACGATGAGTCGCGTCAGAGAATCTCCAGCCTGACCCAGGAACAGGAGAAAGAACTGGTCAGCGACGCCAAACTATTACTGGTTGCGGTGAGTGTGCGCAATCATCTGAGTTATGAAGACATTATTACGCATTATCAAATATCCGAGGCAGAATGCATTCGCTGCCTGGCCCGGCTCGACCGGTTAAAGATAATCGACCTGTTGCCCAATAACCGCATTAAACTGCTCATTGACGACTATTTTAACTGGCTCCCGCATGGGCCGATTGAGCGCTTTTTTCAGCAACAGATACAAACCCAGTTTCTTAAATCAAATTTTAATAAAGAGCGTGAATTGCGCCTTTTCGAGTTTGGTCTGTTAGGCGATTCATCAACCCAGGTGATGATAAATAAACTAAGGGCATTGACGGTAGAGTTTACCGATTTGCATCGCCAGGATATAAATTTACCCTTGGAAAAACGCTACAATCAGGGTTTACTGGTCGCTATACGCCCCTGGGACCTGGACGCCTTTAAACCATTTTTGAGCAGTTTGACCGGCAAGCTCGAGCCAATGTAAGGCCGTGCCCATAAGCTCACCCGCCCTTCCTGGTCCGCTTCATCGTCTCACCTTTTCTCTCGATTATTGTGCTGGAACTTAAGGCTGGAAACCCTGTTTTTGTCATTCCGGCCTCCGAGCCGGAATCCATTGAAGCATGTTTACTGTAAGCTCTGGAGCCTCTTTGTAATGGGTACCGGATCGGAGTCCGATACGACGGGTGGCCGTTTTAGTGCCTAAGTTAAATGCCATTTCGGGTAGCGTCCCATTAATTACGTGCAATACTGCGTGCGATGCCTCAGTATGCCAAACTTCTTAGCATAGAAATTAATCCACATTTCCACACCCTTTTAAAAAGCATTGCGGGCGATCGATTAATAGCCCACCTGGGCAGTGCCTGTGAACTCGAGGAAACTATTTCCTTATTAGCCCCAGATCCGGGAAATTGTTACCGTCGCTAAGTAAGAAAAAACTATTGAAGGCGCCGAAAGGGCCTGATAACGGTAGTTATGACTGGACTATTAATTAGCTGATCAATTAGTCAGAGTATTAAACAACAAAGCATTGACGCAGCCCTAAACAAAAGCTAGAATTCGCCACCTTTTTTAGTATCGGTTCGGAGCAACACATGTACGCTGTCATCGCCACAGGCGGAAAACAGTATCGCGTTACCAAGGGCGAGACCCTGCGCGTTGAAAAATTAGAGGGCGAAGAAGGCTCTTCGGTCGATCTCGACGGCGTTTTAATGGTTGCTGATGGCGATAAAATCTCTGTCGGCACACCAATGCTCGACAAAGGCGCTGTCACAGCGACTATCAAGTCGCACGGTCGTGGCAAGAAAGTCGAAATCATTAAATTTCGTCGCCGTAAGCATTCGCGTACTCAGGCAGGCCATCGCCAGAGCTATACCGAAATTGAAGTCACAGATATCAAGGCATAAGGGGTCTGAGAAATGGCACATAAGAAAGCAGCAGGTAGTACCCGCAACGGTCGTGATTCGGAGTCTAAACGCCTTGGTGTGAAGAAATTCGGTGGCGAAGTTGTTATTCCCGGTAACATTATCATCCGCCAGCGTGGCACCAAATTCCACCCGGGAGATAATGTCGGCTGTGGCAAGGACCATACTTTATACGCGAAAGCCGAAGGCAAGGTCGAGTTCCGCGTTAAAGGCCGTCACAACCGCACCTTCGTGAGTGTTGTGAACGCCTGATCCGACGACAACAGTCAGATCAAATAAAGCCTCGCCATCGCGGGGCTTTTTTATGTCTCGAATGTTATTATCCCAGCAATAAATTCGCGACCAGTAAAAACGAGTAAACCATGAAATTTATCGACGAAGCCAACATATCAGTCAAGGCCGGCAATGGTGGCAGTGGTATTGTCAGCTTTCGGCGCGAAAAATACATTCCTATGGGTGGCCCCGACGGCGGTGACGGCGGCGATGGCGGTTCGGTGTTTGTCATCGGTACGACCGACCTGAATACGCTTTCTGATTTCCGCCATACACGCCGTTTTGCCGCCAAAAACGGCGGTCGCGGCCAGGGCAAGAACTGCACCGGTGCGAAAGGCGAGGATATTATTATCGAACTGCCGCTGGGCACAGTCATCACCGTGCAGGAAACCGGAGAAGTTATTGCCGATGTCGGTGATAACAGCTCCGAGCCTATTCTAATTGCACGCGGTGGTTTTCACGGCCTTGGCAATACGCGTTACAAAAGTTCGACTAACCGAGCTCCCCGACAATTTACCACCGGCTCGGAAGGCGAGGAATTTAATCTCAAGCTCGAACTCAAGGTACTGGCAGACGTGGGATTACTCGGTATGCCAAATGCCGGCAAGTCAACTTTTATACGCAGTGTTTCAGCGGCTCGACCGAAGGTAGCCGATTATCCATTTACCACCCTGCATCCCAACCTCGGGGTCGTCAGCGTGGCCAAACATCGCAGTTTTGTGATCGCCGATATTCCCGGTCTGATCGAGGGAGCCGCCGATGGCGTAGGCCTCGGCATACAATTCCTCAAACACTTGCAACGTACCAAACTGTTACTGCATATCATCGACGTACATCCGCTGGAATCGGATGAATCTGCTGTCGAATCGGCACAGAAAATCTTGAATGAACTAAAAAAATACGACGAATCGCTATACCAGAAGCCCCGCTGGCTGGTGCTCAACAAGCTCGATCTGGTCGGCGAGGATCAGCAGTCTGAAGTATGCGACGAAATCATTAAAGGCCTCGACTGGCAGGGCCCGGTATACCAAATCAGCGCTTTAAACCGTAACGGCGTCGAGTCGCTCTGTAATGATATTATGGTTTTGATGGAAACCAGTCAGGCCGAAGAAGATGAGTCAGTATAAGAAGGTCGTCGTCAAAATCGGCAGTGCGCTGATTACCAACGGTGGTAAGGGGCTTGATCGCGATATTATCGCAACCTGGGCCGCGCAAATGGCCGGGTTGCGTCAACAGGGCATCGATGTTGTGCTGGTTTCATCGGGTTCGATCGCTGAAGGCATTAACCGTCTGGGGATGAAAACCAGGCCTGAAACGCTATCCGAACTACAGGCAACTGCAGCCGTGGGGCAGATGGGTTTGGTGCAGGCCTATGAAGTCTGTTTTCAACAGCATGGCCTGCATAGTGCCCAAATCCTGCTAACCCACGCCGACCTCTCAAACCGGAAGCGTTATCTGAATGCGCGCACGACTTTGCGCACGCTACTCGAATACGGCACGGTACCGGTAGTGAATGAAAACGACACCGTGTCAAACGAGGAAATACGTTTTGGCGACAACGATACTCTGGGCGCATTGGTCGCCAATTTAATCGAAGCCGATTTACTCATCATACTCACCGACCAGGAAGGTTTGTACGATAGTAATCCCTCCGAAAATCCGGATGCCATATTCATCGATCGGGCTGACGCGAATGATCCGCAACTCATGGGATATGCCGGCCCGAGTAGCAGCAATCTCGGACGCGGCGGTATGCAAACCAAGGTCAGTGCGGCGCAGCTTGCGGCACGCTCCGGAACCCATACGGTTATCGCCTCGGGAAAATGCGAAAACGTTATCACCCGGCTACTTGCCGGCGAGGCTATCGGCAGCTTTCTCGAAGCCAGTACCGGGCATTTGGCGGCACGCAAGCAATGGCTGGCCGGGCATATGCGCTGCGCCGGTAAGCTTTATCTCGATGCTGGTGCGGTTAAGGTGTTACAGATAAACAATGCCAGCCTGCTACCGGTCGGCGTGGTCAAATCTACTGGTTTCTTCCGCCGCGGTGAAGTCGTCGCCTGCATAGACGACAACGATGTCGAGATTGCTCGTGGCCTGGTCAATTATTCTTCGGATGAGTGCAAACAGATTATCGGCAAACCCAGTAATCAGATAGCCAGCATCCTTGGTTACTATGATGACCCGGAACTGATCAACCGGGAAAATCTGGTACTAATTTCCGAGGGCTAGGTTCCGGCATACCGCGCGAAGAGCATCTAATACCACTTCAGGTTTGTTATGGTGTCGGTGGCACTGCGGCTACTACCACCTTCCAGCAATCGATTGGTGGAGTGATTACCAATATCCCCGCACCTTGCATTTTCCACCCTCGTTACTTTCCAGAGCGGCTGTTTAGTGATAAAAAGGTATTTGAATAGTGAGTTTTTATTCTAACTTTAATCGATAAATCCGATTGACTCTTTTTCTCCACTCCTGTGAGCAGCCCGTGAAAATAGAACACATACGCACCTTTCTGGAAATCGCCGATTGCGGGAACTTTAATCGTGCTGCCGAACTCCTCCATGTAACTCAATCAACCGTTAGTGCCCGGGTCAAATCGATGGAAGACAGTTTCGGTCGTCGCCTGTTCAAACGCAGCCATAGCGGCGTCGAACTCACTTCTGCCGGACTTCATTTTCAGCAATACGCTCAGAATATCCAGCGCCTGTGGCAACAGGCCCATCAACGGGTTACCCTGCCCGAAAGCTTTAGCCACGGCATCGGGCTCGGTTTACAGATAAGCCTGTGGGATAGTCTGGTTTTAAAATGGATGCCGTGGATGCGACGCAACGCCACCGATGTTGCCCTGCATGTCGAGGCCGACTACTCGCCCAGCCTGATGCGGCAATTATCCGATGGTTTGCTTGATATCGGGGTGATGTATCATCCCAGACAAACCCCCGGCCTGATCATCGAAAAACTGCTCGAAGAAACGCTGGTGCTCGTCGCCACCGATCTACGCAAACTACGCCATGGCTGGGTTGAGGATTATGTCTTCGTCGACTGGGGTAACGAGTTTCGTGCCGCTCACGGAGAGGCATTTCCTGATATGGAAACGCCTGCTATATCGGTGGGGTTGGGTGCGCTGGGGCTGGAATATATCCTGCAGAATGGTGGTTCGGGTTACTTCCCGATGCGCGTGGTACAACCACATCTGGATCAGCAGCAATTTTTCATGGTTGAAGAAGCGCCGCAATTACAGCGCCCTGCTTATATGGTTTATACCGAAACAGCCCGCGATCCAGAAACTCTCGAATTAGCGCTGAGAGGTTTGCGCGAAGTCGCTTTGCAGGTACACGGATAGACTAAACTTCTACCATCTCAAAATCTTCCTTGCCCATGCCACAGTCTGGGCACAACCAGTCTTCTGGCACATCCTGCCATTGGGTCCCCGCTGCGATACCGTCGTCCGGCCAGCCTTCGGCTTCATCATAGACATAGCCACAGATAATGCATTCCCATTGTTTCATTGATAAGCCCTGACCATTCTAAACAGGTGTTTTATATTTGTTTTTTAGCGATACATAGTAGTTAGCCGTATAGGCCAGGGACTCTTTTTCGCGCTCGGTTAATGCCCTGACTTTTCTGGCTGGCGAGCCCAGGTACATATAGCCCGATTCGAGCTCTTTACCCGGTGTTACCAGCGAGCCTGAGCCGACGATCACCTGGTCTCCAACGATGGCGTTGTCCATCACGATCGAACCCATGCCGATCAGGCACAGATTACCTATGCGACAGCCGTGCAATAAAACCTTGTGACCCACAGTGACCTGATCACCGATGTGTAACTCCGCACCATTCGGATTGAACTCGCTTGCGTGCGAGCCATGCAGTACCGAGCCATCCTGGATATTGGTCGAATTTCCGATACGAATAATATTTACATCACCGCGGATCGCAGTAATCGGCCACACCGAACTGTCTTCACCAATGACCACATCGCCGATAACTACCGCTGTTTCGTCGACATAGGCTGAACCGGCAACAGTCGGCATAAGCTCTTCAAACGCTTTTAACATGCATCTTCCTGACAGTGGGGAAATAGCGCGCTATAGTATCGAAATTCAGGACTATAAATAAGCATTATTCAGCATGAGCGCATTACTAATCCGGCAGAGAATTAAACTTTATTCAGAGTTAATCCGTTTTGAAAAACCAATCGGCACTTATCTACTGCTATGGCCGACATTATGGGCTCTCGCCATAGCGGCAGAAGGCAGCCCGGATCGCTGGATATTACTCGTATTTGTCGCCGGTGTTTTTCTCATGCGCTCGGCGGGTTGTGCAATCAATGACTACGCTGACCGAGAGATCGATTTACATATAGCTCGCACCAGAGACCGGCCTTTAACCAGTGGCAAAATAGAGCCGAAAGAGGCACTTCTAGTATTTGCCCTGTTTTCCCTGCTGTCATTCGCTCTGGTTTTAACCTTAAATCGATTCACTATTTTGTTATCAGTAGTCGGCGTTTTGCTTGCTGCCAGCTATCCGTTTATGAAACGATTTCATTACCTGCCTCAGGTTCATCTCGGTGCCGCTTTCGGCTGGGCTATACCCATGGCCTTTGCGGCCCAGACCGGCACTTTACCGAAACAGGCCTGGTTACTCTTTGTCGCCAATATTATCTGGGCGGTCGCCTACGACACCATGTACTCAATGGCCGACCGGGAAGATGATTTACGCGTCGGGGTAAAATCCAGTGCAATTCTTTTCGGTGAATACGACAGGGCAGTAGTCGGACTACTACAGTTTTTGTTTATATTAACTCTGCTGCTAATTGGTCGAGACCTTGGATTTTCGAGTTTTTATTATTACGCCTTATTTGTTGCCTCACTGTTTTTAATCTACGAGCAAATCATGATCAACAAGCGAGAACCGGGAAAATGTTTCGAAGCTTTTTTGCATAATCACTGGGTTGGTGCAATTGTGTTTGCCGGGATTATGGGGCATTACTATTCTGTGTGAGGCATTCAAAACGAATCGTCGGGCACCCGAACCCAGCCCTCCATCAGAACCCGCGCACTCCGACTCATTACGACCTTATTAACAGCCCAGTCTGTACCGCTTTGGCTCGCCTGGGCACCAACACGTAAAGTCCCTGAAGGGTGCCCGAAGCAGACGCTTTGCTTTTCCTCACCACCCGCAGCCAGGTTCACTAAAGTACCTGGAATTACTGCGGCGGTTGCAATAGCGACGGCCGCTGTTCCCATCATCGCGTGGTGCAACTTGCCCATCGACAGAGCCCTGACATTCAGGTCGATATGCTCAGCCAGTACCAGTTTGCCGCTG
>JAOUJX010000528.1 GCA_029882955.1 Gammaproteobacteria bacterium | reverse complement strand
GATATAATTGGAACCAGGCGTAAAGAACATTCTGATACTGCCGAAACTAAGGCTGAAAAAGAGAGCTGGGAACGTCATATCGCCGACCTTCAGGCACATAGACCATTTAAAGACTTTGAATACGGTTTCAAATTAGACGATGAGCGTATTATGTATGTCCGAGTCAGTGGTACCCCGATTTTCGATTCCGACGGATTATTCCTGGGCTATCGCGGCGCTGCCTCAGATATTACTGAGAAGAAAGAGGCGGAGAGAGCCTTGCGTATTTCTCAACAACGTCTGTTGCTACATCGTGATCAATCTCCAATAGGAGTCATCGAATGGAATACCGATTTTACCTTTAATGACTGGAACCCAGCGGCTGAAAGAATATTTGGTTTTACCAAAGAGGAAGTCCAGAATCAGCATATCACCGATCGCATACTACCCGAATCGGCCCGCCCGGCGGTGGATAAAATATGGGAAGATTTATTGGCACAAAAGGGCGGCACCTATAGCCTCAATGAAAACATCACCAAAGAAGGACGTATCATATTGTGTGAGTGGCACAACACGCCGCTAGTCGATGAAGATGGCAATGTAATCGGTGTTACCTCGATCGTAGATGATGTCACCGAGCGTGTGGCAACAGATCATGCCCAATTAGAGAAAGAGAAGGCAGAAGCCGCCGCACAGGCCAAGGGCGAGTTCCTGGCCAACATGAGTCACGAAATTCGCACACCACTAACTGCCGTTCTTGGTATGGCAAAAATCGGTATACGGGATTGCAAAGACTCCAGGGACAAGGGAACGTTTAATCAGATTTTTGACTCTGGACGACACTTACTTCGTATAATTAATGACATTCTGGATTTCTCCAAGATAGAAGCAGGCAAGCTCACGATTGAGACGAGCCCATTTCAACTTATTTCTACCGTTGAAAACCCTGTCAACATGTTAATAGAAAGAGCACTGGCCAAGGATTTAAAACTCAGCGTCAATTTACCGAGCAGTCTACCGGGGTGGGTGCTCGGTGATCCTCTTCGACTTCAGCAGATACTGCTTAACCTGGTTTCTAATGCTATTAAATTTACTGCTGAAGGCGAAGTGCTTGTATCGGTATCACGAGTTGGCAGTATGACCCATTTTAAAGTAACCGATACGGGGGTCGGCTTAAACGAAGAACAGGTTTCACGGCTGTTTACACCTTTTGAACAGGCCGATACCTCTACTACCCGAAATTATGGTGGGACCGGCCTAGGATTGGCCATCAGTTATAATCTGGCGAAATTGATGGGTGGTAAGATCAGTGTGGAAAGCCAGGTTAATAGGGGTAGTACGTTTACACTAAGCTTGCCATTTTCTGAAACAGATACGCCCAATATTAAGGATTCAGCCGCACCAGAAAAGTTGGGACCTCAGCTTGAAGGCTTGCAGGTTTTGGCTGCGGAAGATGTTGATCTTAACCGCCTTATTCTTGAAGACATACTCGAGCAAGAAGGGGCGTCTGTTGTATTTGCAGAGGATGGACAACAGGCCATTGATCATTTGCAGCAGATTGGTGTCGGCAATATTGATGTCGTTTTGATGGATATTCAAATGCCAGTAATGGATGGTTATGAGGCAACCCGACGTATTGTGGAGATGGCCCCAGGCTTACCTGTTATCGGTATTACCGCGCACGCTCTAGTAGAGGAACGCGATAAGTGTTTCGCGGCTGGTATGGTTGACATCGTAACTAAACCCTTTGAAATAGAAGATCTTATTACCAGCCTAAAGCAGCACGTTGATAGATTCGCAATGATTTTAAAATGAGATTAGTAAAAAAATGGTATGTAAGGGAGAAAATTAATCAGTTGGCCTTAAACACGCCAAATGACCGGAAAGGGCTGAAAGCACCAGTTCTCAGCTGTAAAATGAGCGACTGCTAAAGGGGGAGCTGTCGTTAGATTTTGGAACGTCGACGCTGGTTCACATCGAGGCCTCGTGATAATACAGTTTGTTTTGTACAGCTCTAAATATATTTGTTTTGTTGCTTTAGGCGTTTAAGGCAAGTGTGGTCAGAAAATGCGAAGTCTCTGACCTTTCACTATACCCCCGAACATGACGGGGCTTATTTATCCATCAACTTTTCTGCGAAGTTTAGAAGTCGAATTTACCTGCCTGATACAATT
>JAOUJX010000527.1 GCA_029882955.1 Gammaproteobacteria bacterium | reverse complement strand
CTTCAAATCCTGCTTTGACCAGATACCACCGTGAGCCTGCACGCTGTCCACCAGCATTTGCGCGACTTCGCCTTGATAGAACCCTTCACGTCCCTGCTCCGCTAACAAACGTAATGTCTGCGCGAGATCAGGCTGTTTGATCAAACTGCCGGGGTCAGGAATCTCGCCATCGCGTAGCAGGATTTCGCGACTCGACTCGTATCGCTGCAATACTTCGAGACGAAATTTCGCCATGCGACGATAAATCCGATCAACTTCGAAACCCTGCTCGGCGTACTTGATGGCTCTTGCCAGAGTTTGCTCCAACGGCAAATCGCCATAATGCTGTTGTAAGTGGTGCACCGCAGCCGGGATACCGGGAATACCTGCCGAAGTCGCACCATTCATCGACCAGTCATGATTCACGCTTCCGTCAGCGTTTAAATACATATCTCGATGGCTTTTCAACGGCGCGCGTTCGCGTGCATCGAGCATAACCTGGAAATCATCCCGCTGACGGTGCAACAGGTAAAACCCTCCACCACCGATACCAGATGAATAAGGCTCAACCACAGCCAGTGTACTGGTCACCGCTATCGCGGCATCGAAGGCATTCCCGCCCTGTTGCAGGATTTCGAGACCGGCATTAGTCGCCAACGGATGTGCGGAGGCTACGGCGTATTCCCCGGCAAAAGTTATCCTGCTAAAACAAAGCAGACATAAAAAAGCCCCGGTAATTCGAGGCCTGAATTTATTCATATACATGGTATCACCCGGCTGTTAACTACCAGTTAGCTTCTGGTATTTCAGCAACAATTCTTCCTTTGTTTCCGGGTGACTCGGATCTAGTGGAATACAGTCTACTGGACATACCTCGACACATTGCGATGTTTCAAAATGCCCGACACATTCGGTACACAGATCGGGATTAATCTCGTAAATTTCTTCGCCCGGATATATGGCATCGTTGGGGCATTCGGGTTCACATACATCACAATTAATACATTCATCTGTGATCATTAATGCCATTTTATTGCTCCTTCATGTTTCACTGGTGTATGACTGATAGCTTATGACTAGGGGACTAACGACTTTTTTGCAGTTTTTCGGTTAAGCGTTGCAGAATAACCGGGTGTAAAAATTCAGAGACATCGCCGTTCAGCCGCGCTATTTCTCGAACCAGACTGGACGATACAAATGCGTATTGCTGCGCGGCTGTTAAAAACACTGTTTCAATTTCATTCGCCAGCGATCGATTCATCCCGGCAAGCTGGACTTCGTACTCAAAGTCGGATATCGCGCGTAAGCCTCGGATAATCACCTCAGCATTACACTCGCGTGCAAAATCGATTAAAAGCCCGGAGAACCGTCGTACCGATATCCGATTATTATCCGAGAACACCGTTTCCAGCATATCAATACGTTCGTCGATGTCGAAAAAAGGCTGTTTCGCCAAACTGTCGGCAACACCAATGACGATATGATCGAACATCTTCAGGCCCCTTTCACATATATCGATATGCCCACGGGTGACCGGATCATAAGTGCCTGGGTAAATGGCGGTGCGAGTCATAGGTGGTTTCTCTGGAAGGTCGCTATTGGCTAATTTACGCGCGATTTTAGCGGCTTAAGCACCATTCGGCTATAGCATAATGGACTGAACCTGCCTTTTTCTTTTTTAACCATTGAAAATCCGCGGACGGTAATTCAAACGACTCGCCCTGAGGCCATTCCAGATAGATGCGTGCACCATCAGTTAATTTTTTGTGGGCTAACAACGATTCGAGTACCTTCTGCCGTAATTCGGGCAAGGCGTAGGGTGGATCGATAAACACCAGGCTGTAGCTTTGCTGCAACTGCGGAATCAAATCCAGCACGTCGCCACATAGTACATCGATATTAGTCGCCCCCAGTCGTTGCGCCTGAGTTTTTAAATTTTCCCAGCCAGCTTTATCTTTCTCGATCAGGGTCACCGACTTCGCCGCGCGTGAGCTGGTTTCAAAGCCGAGTACACCACTACCGGCAAAACAGTCGAGTACGACCGCTCCCCGGCAATCAGACGACAACCAGTTGAACAACGTCTCCCGGATTCTATCGGGTGTGGGGCGCAGGCCTTGGATCTCGGGCACGGGGATTTTTCGCCTCCGCCATTCACCCGCTATGATTCGGATTTGTGAAACGC
>JAOUJX010000162.1 GCA_029882955.1 Gammaproteobacteria bacterium | reverse complement strand
TGCTTCGTTGATAAAATGCTCGCGCTCTCAAAAAATAACGAATACATTGATTGGAGATAGGATCTTCCGTGGTAACTTCTGATACAACCATAACGGCACCTGGTCGCCCCCGTGATGTAACCACACCGACTAGTACGATTGACGAAAGAGTCTTCGTAGCACGCTTGACACAGGCATCTGAACAAACAGGTATTGCCTTTGTCTCAGTCCTTCTGGCGTTAATTTTAATAGGCTTCCTAATCCAGGATATTGTTGATCAGCTACTGTTACTCTGTGCATTTTTTATTATTAGTGTCTATTCGATCCGGTTCTGGTTAGCATTAATATACCTTAAATTATCCCCCCCCGATAACAGCCAGCAAAAGTGGCTATACCTTCACATATTCCTGGCTACACTAAGCGGGATATGCTGGGGGGGCATTATTGCTATATTAATAGTAAGGAATATCCCTGATAGCGGATTCATACTGGGATTCATGATTTTCTCATTAACCGCAGGAGGCCTCACTTCACTCGGCATCATCGCCTGGGCATATTCCGGATACCTGATGGGGCTACTACTTCCTGTCTCTATCGCCTTCATTTGGACAGACACCAGACTAAACATAACCCTCGGTATTATGACTATTATTTATGGTATTTTTCTCGCCGTGGCGGTTTCCAGTTTTCGAAAAATGATAAATGTCTGGCTAGAGCAATCGATCGAAAATGACCGTTTCACCAGCGACCTGATCGACCAGAAACGGCGTTCAGATCAAACCGTATTGAATCTGGAGTCGACTATTGAGAGACGCAAAAAAAGGAACCCCAACGTTGAACATAACCGAGTCACCTTATCGAGCTTGCGCGGACAATTACCAGGCATGACTTACCGAGCCAAAAATGATGGGCATTGGAGCCTGGAGTTTGTCAGCGAAGGCTGCAAGGAACTCCTCGGTATCACTTATGCAGAGTTTCTAAATCAAGGTAAGAGCAGTCTATCTGATCTACTGGTTCGAAGTGACCGTTCATCCAGAGGACTGGAGTTTACCTCGGATGATGGAGAATCATTTCATTACGAATATACCCTGCTCACACCATCCGGCGATGAACGCCTGGTGGTAGAACGCGGCCTTAGAGTTTTTGACGAACTGGGCCTTTTAAAGGCAATCGAAGGCTTTGTTACAGATGCCTCCGCAAACCACAGAATTTTATCGGACATCAGAAAGCTGCCTAACTGCGACTACCTGACCGACCTGCCGAATCGTTACCAGTTCCAGGCAATCGTTGATGATCTCCTGGCAACAACTAACCCTGATAACACTTACAACTCGTTACTCTATATTGATATAGATCAATTCAATATGATTAACAATACCAGTGACTACGCTACTGGCGATAAAATAATCAGGCAGATATCTAGCCTGCTACAGAAGCTTTTTAACGACCAGAAGGCTTTCGTCTCCCGCTTATGCGGTGACGAGTTCGGTGTTTTACTGGAAAATTGTAACTCCGATAATGCTACACTCGTCGCTTCTGAGCTTTGTCGCGCTATTCAACACTATGACTTCAACGCTAACGACCGGCAATTTGATTTAACCGCCAGTATCGGCGTTGCTACATCCGGTAAGGGTATCGCCTCGTTACAGGATTTACTCAGAGCGGCCCATAGCGTCATGTTTGTGGCGAAAGAAAAAGGTGGCAATCGGGTTCAGAATTATCAACCTCAGGACAAATCTCTGGTCCGGTATAACCAGGAAATGAAATGGGTAGTTGAAGTTCCCAAGGCAATCGCCGAAGAGCGTCTTGTACTCGAACAACAGCAAATTATCCCATTTAACAAGGACAGCTTTCCTGAAAGCTGGTACGAAATACTATTACGGATAGAGGACTGGGAGGGACATTTGATTACGGCCGCCGAATTTATGCCTACGGTAGAACGATATAACCTTTCTACCGACATTGACACCTGGGTAGTCCAGACTGTAATCACTCATTTAAGCCAGAATTCTTCAACTGACGCAAAATCTAACCTTTATTTTATTAACCTGTCCCGTAACTCACTCAGAGACAACGATTTCCTGGAAAGAATAACAGGACTGTTAACCAAATACCCAACTATAGCAGGCATGTTATGTTTCGAAATCACTGAAACAGGCCCATCAATTAATGTCGAGCAAATTCTGGATGCTATGCGTAATCTAAAGCGCCTGGGTTGTCGGTTTGCTTTAGACGATTTTGGCACCGGATTATCTTCATTTGGTCATCTACGAGACCTCCCCGTAGACTTTTTAAAAATCGATGGTTCGTTAACAAGCGATATTGCGCAAAATTCGTTAAGTCGATCAATAGCCACTTCTATCACCGAACTCGGGCATGCCTGTAATAAGAGCATTATCGCCGAATGCGTAGAAACAGACGCCGTGCTAGAGTCCCTACGTGAAATCGGCATAGACTTTGCTCAAGGTGACTGGCTAGCTAAGCCCTCTCCTTTTTTGGATGTTAGCTAGCAGATATAGTAATACCTAAGCAATAATTTGGGCGTTCCGCAGCTCTGCGATACCGGTCTCATCAAGTCTCAGTATACGTTCCAAAACCTCATCCGTATGCTGCCCCAGAATTGGTGGCGCCCGGTCATATACAATCGGGGTATTTGTCAGTTTAATCGGATTGCCAACACTGGCCACAGTTCCCGCAGTCGGGTGAGATAACGTTTGTTGCAACGCACGATGCCGCACCTGCGGGTCGGCGAAGACTTGATCGATATTGTTGATCGGCCCGCAGGGAATACCGCGCTGGTTGAGTTCGTTTAACCAGTCGTCAGTGGCCCTTAGAGTCATGATTGCAGCTATCTGAGGCACCAGAATATGCCGATACTTGACCCGCGAACTGTTCTGCTTAAAACGCTCGTCTCCTGCTAGTTCGGGTTTTCCCGCGAGGTCGCAGAATCGTTGAAACTGCGCATCATTACCTATCGCCAAAATCATAAAACCATCGGCAGTTTCAAATGCCTGATAAGGCACGATATTCGGATGCGCATTACCCAGGCGCTGCGGATTATTGCCGGTGGCCAGATAATTCATTGCCTGATTGGCGAGCGTTGCAACCTGGACATCAAGCAGGGCCATATCGATGTACTGGCCCTCTCCGGTTTTTAACTGATGAATCAAGGCCGCCTGAATTGCGTTCGAAGCATACAAGCCGGTTAAAACGTCGGCCAGCGCTACGCCAATCTTCATCGGCTCACCATCGGCGTCACCGGTGACGCTCATCATACCCCCCATAGCCTGAATCATGAAGTCGTATCCGGCACGTTCGGCGTAAGGTCCAGTCTGCCCGAATCCGGTTATCGAACAATAAACCAGCTTTGGATTAATCGCTTTCAGGCTATCGTAATCGAGCCCGTATTTCTTCAGTCCACCGACTTTAAAATTTTCCACTAGCACGTCGCAATGCTTTGCCAACTCGCGGATTAATTCCTGGCCTTCAACTTTCGACATGTCGATACAGACCGACTGCTTGCCTCGATTAGCGGCGTGAAAATAGGCCGCTTCCGAGGTCGGTTGGCCTGCTTCGTCGGGCATATAAGGGGGTCCCCAA
This sequence comes from Gammaproteobacteria bacterium, assembly GCA_029882955.1. GTDB lineage: Bacteria > Pseudomonadota > Gammaproteobacteria. Next base: position 5,129 of record JAOUJX010000162.1, on the reverse strand, counting down.
CCACGAGTGTCATCGCCTGCGCCCGGGCGCTCGACCTTAATAACCTCGGCGCCGAGGTCGGCGAGCATCTGACTGGCCCAGGGTCCGGCGAGGATTCGGCTTAGGTCAAGTACGCGAAAGCCGCTTAATGCCCCGGCCACTAATTGAAGGCCTGTATACCGGTTTGCGCGCGACCGAGAATTAGGGCGTGAACATCGTGGGCACCTTCGTAGGTGTTCACCGCTTCGAGATTCATGACGTGGCGGATGACGTGAAACTCATCGGAAACACCGTTACCACCGTGCATGTCGCGTGCCACACGGGCGATATCGAGTGACTTCCCGCAGTTATTACGCTTCATTAGTGACACCAGCTCGACCGGGCAATTATTGGCATCCATCAAACGTCCCATTTGCAGGCAAGATTGCAATCCCAGGGTAATTTCGGTCTGCATATCAGCGAGTTTTTTCTGAACCAACTGGGTTGCTGCGAGGGGGCGACCAAACTGTATTCGATCGAGGGTGTATTGACGCGCAGCATGCCAGCAAAATTCAGCGGCGCCCAATGAGCCCCAGGCGATGCCGTAACGCGCTTTGTTTAAACAACCGAATGGACCCTTCAGCCCTTCCACGTTCGGCAAAATATTTTCCTCTGGTACGAATACGTCTTGCATGACTATCTCCCCCGTCACAGAGGCGCGTAGGGAAAACTTGCCTTCTATTTTAGGGGTCGAAAGTCCATTCATACCCCGCTCAAGGATAAACCCTCGAATCGCACCATCAAGTTTGGCCCAGACCACCATAACGTCGGCGATGGGAGAATTGGTAATCCACATCTTGGCGCCTTTCAGGTTATAACCGCCGTCGACCGCTGTCGCCGTGGATTTCATACTGCCCGGGTCAGAACCGGCATCGGGCTCGGTAAGGCCGAAGCAACCGACCTTTTCACCGCTTGCCAAAGAAGGCAAATACTTCCGTCGTTGCTGTTCGGTTCCATAGGCATAGATGGGATGCATCACCAATGACGATTGCACACTCATTGCTGACCGATAACCGCTGTCGACACGCTCGACTTCGCGCGCTACCAGACCGTAGGAGACGTAGTTAACGCCAGCACAGCCATATTCTTCCGGAAGAGTCGAGCCGAGTAAGCCCAACTCGCCGAGTTCACTCATAATTTCACGATGAAAGACTTCTTCCCGATTCGCCTGCTTAACGCGCGGCATCAGTTTGTCCTGGCAATAATCATAGGCCGCATCACGAATCATACGTTCTTCGTCGCTGAGCTGCTGGTCGAAAAACATCGGGTCTTTCCAGTCGAATACAGTTCTTATCGGCTGGGCGGGGATCACTTCGGTCATAGATTAGTCCTGAATTCAATTATATAGATGTTAATGTCATCACGCATTTTAATGCGGCACTGCACAAATTGGAAGTCGTCAAGATAAAAGGGTATCTAGAACCGGTCTAGCAGGTTCAACCCCAAAGTTCCATACTCATAATAAGCCGAACGAGTCCTGCGCCAGCGTTCCTTGTACAGGGCTTCGACTGGAAAAGGGAATTCGTTTCGATTTCCACTAATCAGGGTCTCCGCCAGATGTTTACCAATCACTGTGCCAGGGCCGATACCCCGGCCATTATAACCTGCCGGGGCAAATACACCCGGGGCTAGCAGCTGAATACGAAGAATTTTATTGCGGGTCAACCCGACCTGCCCGGTCCAGAAATATTGCCAGGGCAGGCCTTTTGTTTGCGGATAAATTTTATTGCGTATATGTTTCATCCAGCCTTGCCGGACTAGCTTCTTGAAGCCCGCAAGGTTACCCGCACTACTCATCACCAGTCTGCCGGCTTCATCGACTCGACTAGAAGTCATTAAAATCTGCGTATCCCACATACCCTGGCGCTGCGGGATAATACTATCTGCTATCTCATTGGGCAGTGGCGCGGTAGCACATTGAAATATAAAAACAGGAACCGTTGATTCCTGAACGTCCTGACTATTACGATCCGAATAGGCGTTAGTTGCGAGGACTACCTTGTCGGCCAGAACCTGCCCTTTGGTAGACTTAGCCAACCAGCCGTTTTCCTCGCGCTCAAGGCTTAACAGGGGTGATTCCTGGAATAGCTGAGCGCCTTTTTCCATCGCAGCCGCGGCCAGACCGTGTACAAAGCTTAGCGGCTGGACAGTGCCCGCATTAGAATCCAGTATGCCACCGTGAGAATAAAAGGCTGAACCGGATATCGACCGCGTCGTATCTCCATCGAGAAACCGGACCGAAGCACCGAGCTTCCTGAGCTGATCACAACGATCTTGCAGATAACCAACCGCAGAGGCACTGTGCGCAATATTAATCGTACCGCAACGATTAGCCTGGCAATCAATTTGATATCGATCGATTAAATCAAATACCGCATCTGGCGAATCATACAAAGCCTGGTTAAATCGGCTGCCTGCTTCCTCGCCGAGCTGTTCAATCACATAATCGGGCGTCTTCCAGACACCGGCATTCACCAGACCTGCATTACGGCCTGAACCACCATAACCAATACGACTGGCTTCGAGGAGAACTACCGAAACACCTTTTTCGGCTAGATGCAGCGCAGTAGATAAACCGGTATAGCCACCTCCGATAACGACAACATCGGCCTGTAAATTACCGTTCAATTTATCGGAGACGGGATTTTCAGTAGCCGTATTGCACCAAAGTGATGCTTCGTTGGGATTTTGTGGTAGATACACTGTCATCGCAAGAACCGCTTTTTTATTATGTGCGAATTGTGCTGCATCAGGATATTGATTGCTACCAATTTTAAACCCGATTGAGGCTTGACTTCGAATACAATTTCCACAACTATATCGACCAATGTGATCACGTTTTCTGCTTCACCTGGCAGACTTACCTGGTCATCATCGATAATTAAAACGAAGACATGAGGATACTCTGCCGTAGCGCTTGATGGCCTGCTTCAAACCTGCGACGACCTGCTTTAATATGAATGAATTGATACCGGCTATAACCGCTAATAATGTTGTCAAACATTATGGTGGCAATACTTCACCTGTCATTGCACTAAAAAACATCAGCCTCGAAATTCGTGATAACGAGTTTTTCACGCTGTTGGGCCCTTCCGGATGCGGGAAAACCACTCTTTTGAGACTCATCGCCGGTTTTGAGCAGGTAACCGATGGCGAGATTATGCTGTTCGACGATGAAATCGCGAACCTTGAGCCGAACCGTCGCCCGGTGAACACAGTATTTCAGCATTACGCCCTGTTTCCGCACATGACAGTGGGCCAGAATGTCGCTTTCGGTCTAGAACGGCTTAGAAAAACCCGGTCCGAGATCGAATCAACCGTTGACGAAGTTTTGACCCTTGTGAAGATGAAACATCTGGCAGATCGTCGCCCTAACCAGCTTTCCGGGGGGCAGCAGCAACGCGTTGCACTGGCGCGAGCGCTGGCACCCAGCCCTAAAGTACTGCTGCTCGACGAACCCCTCTCGGCGCTGGACCTGAAACTTCGACAGGCGATGCGCGAAGAACTCAAACAACTGCAGAAAGAAACCGGGATTACCTTCGTCTTCGTCACCCATGATCAGGAAGAAGCCCTCGCTATGAGTGACCGGATCGCGGTCATGTCTGAAGGTGAAGTACAGCAAATCGGTGCACCAACAGATATCTACGAACACCCGGTTAATCGTTTCGTCGCTGACTTCATCGGCGATACGAATTTCCTCGACGGTGAAATCGTCAGCATCGCAGACGACCTGGTAACCTGCCGGATAGGTTCGGAAAGCCTGTTCGAGGCTGAAAACAGTGGCGGCCATACAATCGGAGACCAGGTTTCCTTATTCCTGCGACCCGAAAAAATTACGCTATCTCCCTCCAACGAGACCAGCGGCACGAGACCCGGCAAGGTCACCAACCTGGTCTATCTCGGAAACCAGGCGGCGTATACCGTGAACATGGGAGATGGTATCGAGATGACCGCGCAGGCTCGCCCGCGTGAGGATGGCAACCTGCCATTTGCTATCGATGATCCGGTTGCAGTCGGATTTTCAGCGCGTGCACTGAGGGTACTGGCACAGTGAGCAACTGGTTACCCAAAAGCGCAGCCGGGCGACGCTGGCTGGGTCTTGCCCCTTCTTATGTCGTTATCGGTATTTTCATGCTGGTACCGATGGTTATCATGGGTGTATTTTCGTTTCTTGAACCTAACCCCTATGGTGGTGTCAAGCCGGTAGTATCTCTGGATGCCTATGTTAAGCTCTTTTTTGAATACGATCTGGAAGACAACCTGGTCTTTAACCCCGGTTATATCAACATTATATTCCGCTCCTTCCAGCTCTCTATTGGCGCTACCCTGCTATGCCTGATTTTCGGTTTCCCGGTTGCCTACTACATTACCCTGCAGCCCGAGAACCGACGCAACTTCTACATCTATCTCATCACCATTCCATTCTGGACCAACCTGCTCATCCGCACCTTTGCCTGGATTATCATCCTTGGACGCGGCGGCGTGATCGAGACGCCCCTGCTCGCGGCGGGTATCATCGAGGATTCGTTACGTATGATGTATACCGATGGCGCCATCGCCATCGGCCTGACCTACAGTTATCTGCCACTCATGGTGCTACCCATCTATGCCAGCCTGGAAAAACTTGATTTTCGCCTGCTGGAAGCTGCCAGCGACCTTTACGCCAGTCGCCTGGAGGTAATGACCAAGGTCGTTATCCCCTTATGTAAGCCAGGCATCATTGCCGGTTGCATCCTGGTATTTATTCCTTGCCTGGGTGCGTTCATTGCGCCTAACCTGCTGGGCGGTGGTAAGAAACTGATGCTAGGCAGCCTGGTTCAATTTCAATTCGCATCGGCTCGCAACTGGCCCTTTGGTGCTGCCCTGTCTATGCTGCTATTGTCCGCTGTTGTTATCGCACTGGTATTTTACGCCAGAGCCGCCAGAAAACGTGCCGTTTTAGAAGGGAGCGCGTGATCATGAGTGATTCCTTACAGAACTCTTCTGCCGCGACTCACAAGGGCAAAAAGGCGCTACCGGTGGGTCATTATCGCGGACTGGGTGCCTGGACAGTCTTCTTCTTCATCTTTCTTTACCTGCCCATTATCGTGCTGATTTTCTACTCATTCAAT
>JAOUJX010000161.1 GCA_029882955.1 Gammaproteobacteria bacterium | reverse complement strand
TGTAGCAACCATTACTGAGACTACCGATCGACCCTCGTTGGGCATCATTCTAATGCTTGTCGGTATCGCTTCGTTTGCGATTATGGATGCCATTATTAAATGGCTAACGGCTGATTACCCGGTGTCTCAGGTGGTATCACTGCGGAGCTGGTTCGGATTACCGCTGTTGTTTTTAATTGCCCTGCACGGTAGCGGGTTCGGAGGTTTCAAAACCCGGCGACCGCTCGCCCATGTTGGCCGGTTTTTTCTGGTACTGGTGTTGAGCTTCGGTTTTTTCTGGGCGCTATCGCAGATGAAGCTCATCGATGCGGTGGCGATTACTTTTGCGGCACCTATTTTTATCGCCGCGATTTCAGTGCCGGTATTGAAGGAGTCGGTCGGCCTGCGTCGCTGGGCAGCGATTGGCGTCGGATTTTTTGGCGTATTAATCATGCTGCGTCCTGGTATGGGTGTCTTTCAATGGGCTGGCGTGGTCGCACTCGGCAGCGTGCTGGCCTACTCGCTGTTGATGATTACGACCCGGGCATTAAAATCCACCGAAACTACGGCGACGTTGTTATTCTATCCGCAACTGGGTATGTCCCTGATCGGAATTCTGTTTACGCCGTTCTATTGGGTGTCACCGAGTATAAGTGACCTGGGATTGTTTGCGCTTGCCGGTATGTTTGGTAGTGTTGGAGTGTTGTGCCTGACCCATGCCTTTCGCCTGGCGCCTGCGGCGACTATCTCGCCATTCGAATATACCGCGCTCATCTGGGCAACTTTGCTCGGGTTTTTACTATGGGGAGAACTGCCAGATACCTATACACTGGTTGGTGCGGTTATCGTGATATCGAGTGGGTTGTTCATCATTTATCGAGAGACAATCAAACTCGGACACGCTCGACCACTGTTACCGAGCATGAGTCCGGATGATCCCGGCCAATGAGCGGATAATTAAATGCTTATGAACCAAAACATTCCTACCCATGCACAGATCGTCGTTATCGGCGGAGGCATTATTGGATGCTCGACGGCATACCATCTCGCCAAAGAGCATAACGCCGATGTAGTGCTTCTCGAACGTGGCAAGCTAACCTGCGGTACCACTTTTCATGCGGCAGGGCTGGTCGGCCAGTTGCGCTCCAGCGCTTCGATAACCCGGCTACTAAAGTATAGCGTCGAGCTTTATGAAAGGCTCGAAACCGAGACGGGACTTGCTACCGGCTGGAAACAAAACGGTGGTCTCAGGCTGGCTAACAACCAGGAGCGCTGGATTGAAATCAAGCGACAGGCGACCACGGCCCGTTCCTTCGGGCTTGAGATGCACCTGCTCACACCAGGGGAGGCGAAGGAAGTCTGGCCTTTAATGGATATCTCGGATCTGGTTGGCGCGGCGCTGTTACCCACCGACGGGCAGGCTAATCCTGCCGACATCACACAGTCGCTTGCCAAAGGCGCGCGAATGAACGGTGCACAGATTTTTGAAGAGGTAAGCGTTATCGGATTCGATCTTGACAAGGGTCGGGTGTCTGCTGTGCAGACTACTAGCGGCACCATTATTTGTGAAAAAGTAGTCAACTGCGGCGGACAATGGGCGCCGGAAATCGGTGGCCTCTGCGGCGTTTCGGTGCCGCTAAAATCGATGCAGCATCAGTATCTGGTAACTGAAGCCATCGATGGCATTGATTCGGGGTTGCCGACCTTGCGCGATCCGGATCGTTTGACCTATTTCAAGGAGGAGGTCGGTGGTCTGGTTATGGGTGGTTATGAAGCCAATCCTATGCCGTGGGATGTTGAAAAAATTCCTGAAGGCTTTGTGTTTTCTCTGCTCGATGAGAACTGGGATCATTTCGCACAGCTAATGGATCAGGCGATGATACGAGTCCCCGCGCTCGAGACGGCCGGTATTAAGACATTAACTAATGGCCCTGAGTCATTCACACCCGATGGTAATTTTATACTGGGAGAGTCGCCCGAGGTGGGAGGCTTTTTCGTCGGCGCCGGGTTCAACGCTTTCGGCATCGCCTCCGGTGGTGGTGCGGGAAAGGCGCTGGCTGCCTGGGTGGTGAATGGCGAACAACCGATGGATCTCTGGAGTGTGGATATCCGGCGCTTTTCCTCATTGCACCATGACCGCAGCTGGGTACGCGAGCGAACCATCGAGGCCTGCGCCAAGCACTACACCATGGCCTGGCCATTCGAAGAACACAGTAGTGGTCGTCCACGACTCACCTCGCCGCTTTATCAGCGCCTGAAAGCGCGCAACGCGAGCTTTGGTTCCAGGCTCGGCTGGGAACGTCCGAACTGGTTCGCAGCCGCTGGTGTGGAACCGGTGGATCAATACTCTTTTGGACGGCAGAACTGGTTTTCGCAGGTGGGTGAAGAACATCGTGCCTGTCGTGAACGGGTCGCTCTATTCGATCAAAGCTCTTTCGCCAAGTTCGAGTTACAGGGAACAGGTGCCGAAGCGGCACTGAGCTGGATTTGTGCCAACGATGTCGCCAAACCGGTGGGTAGCCTGGTCTATACTCAGATGCTTAATTCGCGCGGTGGCATCGAATGCGATCTGACCGTAGCCCGAATCGCCGAAGACGCCTACTATATCGTCACCGGCACAGGGTTTCGCGTCCACGATGCCGCCTGGATCCGGCAGAATATTCCATCGAACTGTGACGCGGTACTCCACGATATTACCGAGCAATGGGCAACGTTGTCGTTAATGGGGCCTCGTTCGCGCGATGTGCTCAAGGAAGTCACCGCGACGGATGTATCCGCGCAGGCCTTTGCCTTCGGTACTCTTGCCGAAATTGAAATAGCCGGACATCCGCTACGCGCTTTGCGGATTACTTATATGGGGGAGCTGGGCTGGGAGCTGCATGTACCTATCGAGGCTTCGGGCGATGTATACGATGCACTGATGGCAGCCGGTGAAAAATACGGCATCGCCAACGCAGGTTACCGTGCGATCGAGAGCCTCAGGCTGGAAAAGGGTTATCGTGCCTGGGGTGCTGATATTACGCCTTCAGATTCGCCTTATGAGGCCGGACTGGGATGGGCAGTTAAATTAAAGTCACGCAGGCCTTTCCTCGGGCGGGAAGCCGCCGAAGCGGCGTTCAATAAACCGAGGGAAAAATTGCTGTGCTGTTTCACAGTCGACGCCCCTGATGTTGTGCTTAGTGGTCGAGAAACAATCTTGCGTAACGGTGAGCCGGTTGGATATCTCTCATCGGCGGGCTGGGGCTATACGATTGGCAGAAATATCGGCTACGGTTATGTCCGCCACAGCGAGGGTGTCGATCTCGGTTATCTCCAAAGCGGGTCTTACGAACTCGAAGTAGCCTGTGAGAGAGTTGCCTGCAAAATCCACTTTGAACCTCTCTACGATCCGAACATGGAGCGAGTTAAGGCTTAGGATTCAGAGTAAATCGGAAAACGCTGGCAAAGTTCCAGAACTCTGTTTCGACCCACCTCAATCACGGCATTGTCCTGCTGTTCGCAATTTTCGAATAGCGTTGCGATGATACTGCCCAGTTCAACGAATTCATTTTTGCCAAGACCACGGGTAGTTGCGGCGGAGACACCGAGTCTGAGGCCGGCCCATTCGGAAGGCTTTTTTGAATCGAACGGAACTGGATTCTTGTTAGAAGTGATATTGGCCCGGGCCAGTATGTCCTGAGCCTGCTGACCGATTAAGTCCTGCCCGGAAAAATCGAGCAGCACCATGTGGCTGTCGGTGCCACCGCTAACCAGGTTGAACCCTCTGTCAGTTAATACCTGCGCCAGAGCCCTGGCGTTTTCGAGCACCTGTTTGCCATAGGTCTTGAAGTCATCGCGAAGCGCTTCACCCAGGCACACAGCCTTGGCGGCGATGATTTGACTGTGCAGACTGCCCTGCACGCCGGGGAAGACCGATGACTGCAGTTTCTTCGCCCAGCTGGCATCGCGAGCGAGAATGATGCCGCCGCGTGGGCCGCGCATGGTTTTGGTCGTGGTGCAGGTTACTAGATCGGCCTGCGGTATTGGGGACGCCTGTACACCTGCCGCGACCAGGCCGGCAAAATGCGCCATATCGACTAGAAACAGCGCGCCGACCGATTTGGCGATATGACTCAGTCGTTCGAAGTCGATGGCTCTTGGATAGGCCGAACCACCGGTAATGAGCAGCTTCGGCCGGATCGATTTAGCCAATTTTTCTGCCGCGCCGTAATCGATTAAACCGGTTTCCTTATCGACGCCATAGTGGTGCGAATCGAACCATTGTCCGGACAGGTTCGGCGCCGCGCCGTGGCTTAAATGGCCCCCGGCTGCGAGATCGAGGCTGAGTATGCTGTCGCCGGGTTTGAGTGTGGCAAAGAATACCGCCTGGTTGGCCTGCGTGCCGGAATGCGGCTGGACGTTAGCGTAATCGCAGGCGAATAATTCTTTTGCCCGGTCGATAGCCGCCTGCTCGATGATATCGACAAATTCTCCGCCCCCATGGAAGCGACTGCCGGGATAACCTTCCAGGGTTTTGTTGGTAATCGGGTGCGCCAACGCGTCGAGTACTGCCTGGCTTACGATATTTTCCGATGCGATCAGTTCGATCTGGGTTTGCTGACGATGTAATTCGCCGTTAAGCGCATCGCTAACTAGCGGGTCTGTGTGGGCTACCTTATTATCAAAAAAACGGAACATGGTTATTATTCCTGTATTAATTATGGGAGAGAATTTAGCAATCCCGGTTGTACAGGGCAAACCAGATTTGTTATTTTATAGCGCTAGAAAAACTATGCCTAAATCTAATGCTAACCCCCCGAAAACCCAGATCGCCACCGCTAAATGCATTGCGCGCGTTTGAATCGGCCGCCAGGCTAGGCGGTTTTAAGGCGGCGGCCAACGAGCTATCGGTGACCCCTGGAGCGGTAGCGCAGCATATTAAAACACTTGAATCCTGGGCAGGTGCCGCTTTGTTCGAGCGTATGTCACAGGGAGTGAGGCTTACTCCGCTCGGCGAAACCGTTGCAGAAGATTTTGCCGATGCTTTTGATCGGCTCGGACAGGCAGTGATCAGGTTGCGTGCCGATGCAAACCCGCGTCAGATTCGAATCGCCGTTCTTCCCAGTATAGCGCAGCTCTGGTTATCGCAGAGATTACCGCTGGCCAGAGCGCGGGCAGGGTCAACCACAATTTCAATTACCGCACTGGATTCACCACCCAATTTATATCGGGAACCATTTGATATCAGTATATTTTTTCATCAGAAAAAGGTCGAGGATCACGGCATTAAAGTCTGTGATGACTCGATCTTTCCGGTCTGCGCACCAGCTTTGGCGGAGGGCTTGCGACGTCCTGCTGATCTGGCCGGTATGACCTTTTTGCACGATACCCGATGGGCCCGGGATTGGGAGCTCTGGCTGTCGACGGTAGCACCCGATCTCAGAATTGATTCGCGAGGCCCTGGCTTTTCGCTTTACAGTCTGGCTTTACAGGAAGTGCAAAATGGTGCCGGTGTGATAATGGGACACGAGCCACTGGTACGGGCCAGTCTGGAGAACGGTAGCCTGGTCGCACCCTTCGAGCAGACGGTGAAGCTATCGCAGTGTCTGATGATCACAACCCCTCACGCGGTACGCAAAAACAGCCTGATAGAACAGATTATCACGACACTTTGTGCCTAGCTTTCGATATTCACCGGCAAACACGTGCCAGGCTCCAGATCTCGACGGTCTCGACACCAGCTCGGTGCAGGGTTTTAGTGACTTCGTTGGCGGTCGAACCGGTGGTGACTATGTCATCGATAACGGCGACATGCCGGTAATGATTTCGATTGTGAAAGCTGAAGGCCTTGAGGATATTTTTTTCGCGGCCACGCGCCGTAAGTCCTGCCTGGGCTTCGGTATCACGAACTCGAAATAAGGTTCGCGTATCAACCGGGATGTTTGTCTGCCGTGACAATAGTCGACTAATTTCGAAAGCCTGGTTGTAACCACGCTCCATTAAACGATTGTGGTGCAGCGGTATGGGTAGCAAAGCGTCGGGTTTTGCGGAGTCGCCCGGAAAGTGATGGGCTATCGATTGAATTAGGCTACTGGCGAAATGCAGCGACTGTGAAAACTTGAATTGCATTATCAACTCACGCGTTAGCCCCTGGTATTGCAGAGGTGCAATTATGCGTTGCCAGCGCGGTGGGTCGTACAGGCAGGCTGCACAGATGTCGTCAGTATTCTGGTTTTCGAGACCGCATAAGTGGCATGGATGCCTGATAGTCCCCAGGCGTTGCTGACAGGATTCACAGAATATTTGTCGATTATGGAGTGCATGCTGACAACCCGGACAAAGCTGTGGATCAAGTAAACAACTTACATTTGCTGATATAAACGATTGAAAATTTCTGGCTTTCATTGACTATTCCCTGTCTTGCAATAGACTTGGCGTTCTGTTCCCTGATAGCCCGACTGACATTATGACCGACCTGGTAAAGGCGATCCGCCACGACTGGACGCTGGATGAAATTAAAGCGCTTTTTGCGCAGCCGTTCAATGATTTATTGTTTCAGGCGCAAACTGCGCATCGCAAATATTTTGATCCGAACGCGGTACAGATTAGCTCTTTATTGAGCATAAAAACCGGCGCCTGCCCGGAAGACTGTTCGTATTGCCCGCAGAGCGCGAAATTCGAAACCGAGCTGGAACGTGAACGCCTGTTGCCTATTGAAGAAGTGAAACAGGCTGCGCTGAACGCGAAGCAAAACGGTGCGAGCCGTTTTTGCATGGGTGCTGCCTGGCGTAATCCGACCGATAAGAACCTCGATAAGGTTATCGAAATGATCAGCACGGTGAAAGATCTGGGCATGGAAACTTGCGTGACGCTGGGCATGCTGACCGCGCAGCAAACTAAAAAACTCAAGGCCGCCGGGCTCGATTATTACAACCATAATCTTGATACCTCGCCGGAGTATTACAAGGAAATAATAACCACACGAACCTACCAGGACCGGCTCGATACGCTGGAAAATGTCCGTGCCGAAAATATCAATGTCTGCTGTGGCGGCATCGTCGGTATGGGTGAAACCGATCTGGACCGCGCGGCACTATTGCAGCAACTGGCCAACCTGCCTCAGCATCCACAATCGGTGCCGATTAATTTGCTGGTTCAGGTCGAAAATACGCCGTTATACGGTACTGACGTACTCGATCCGATCGAATTTGTACGTACCATTGCGGTAGCTCGTGTGATTATGCCGAAATCTACCGTACGACTGTCTGCCGGGCGTAACGATATGAGTGAAGAAATGCAGGCGCTGTGTTTTCTAGCAGGTGCGAATTCGATCTTCTATGGCGAAAAATTACTAACCACGCCGAATCCGGCCGAAAATAAAGACATGGAGCTGTTCGATCGACTCGGCATAAAGCCTAATGCCGAAAAGCACCACGAGTCCTCGGAGACGGCAGCCGCCTGATCGATGTTTGACTTCGAATCGGAGCTCGTTAAAAAACGCGAGGCCGGTTTATACCGAAAACGGAGGGTGATTGCATCGGCGCAAAGCGTACATTCGGTTGTGGATGGCCAACATTTGCTGTCATTCTGTAGCAACGACTATCTCGGTCTTGCCAGTCACCCTGAAATCAAAAAAGCTTTTATTCATGCAGTCGAACACTATGGTGTCGGTAGTGGCTCGGCGCATTTAATCAGCGGCCATAGTCAATTACATCATGACTGCGAACAACGCCTGGCTGAGTTTACCGGGAGAGACAGGGCGCTATTGTTTAGCAATGGATACATGGCAAACCTGGCGATAGCTTCGGCACTGGTCGGGCGCAAAGATATCGTGTTTCAGGATAAATTGAATCACGCCTCGTTGATTGATGCTGCCAAACTCAGCGGTGCCAAATTTCGTCGTTATCGGCATAACGATATCGCTCAGTTAGAAACTCAATTACAGGGTAGTCAGGAATATCCGCATAAATTGCTGATGACCGATGGCGTCTTCAGCATGGATGGCGATTGTGCTGATATGCAGAAGATAAGTCGGTTGTGTCTGGACTACGACGCTTACTGCATGGTCGATGACGCCCACGGCTTTGGGGTGTTGGGCGAGCGTGGCGGCGGCCTGTTACAGGCGCAGGGTTTGACTCAGCAACAGGTGCCGGTGCTAATGGCGACGCTCGGTAAGGCAGCCGGTACCGCCGGTGCTTTTGTTGCAGGTAGCGCAGGACTAATCGAGACCTTAATTCAGCAGGCCAGGCCTTATATCTATACCACTGCTGCGCCCCCCGCTATTGCCGCTGCGACCTTGCGTAGTCTCGACATTATTGAGAAAGAAAACTGGCGACGGGAAAAGCTGGCCGAGTTAATTCAATATTTAAGGCAGGCGTTATCGAATCTCGACTACGATTTAATGCCTTCTACAACACCGATCCAGCCAATTGTGATCGGTGACAATAATCGTGCTCTGGAGATGAGTGAGAGGCTTTTGCAGCGGGGTTTTCTGGTGACGGCTATTCGACCGCCCACGGTGCCGGTGGGTAGTGCGCGATTGCGAATTACTTTGTCGGCTGAGCATGGGAAAGCGGATATTGATTTGTTGTTGAAGGGATTGGTGGATGCGTCAGAATAAGGGTGGGCACGAGGCCCACCCCTACGCCTACGGTTGTATATAGATTGAATCAATACTCGGCACTGTCACTTTCGTATATCAAACCTTTAGTTTTGGCCTGTTCTTTCACCGCGCTATATATTTTTTCATCCAGCGATGATTTGGCCACTTCTGCGGTAATT
>JAOUJX010000526.1 GCA_029882955.1 Gammaproteobacteria bacterium | reverse complement strand
TTATGGTGGTGATGCGACGCGTAAGAAAAAGTTACTGGAAAAGCAAAAAGCAGGGAAGAAACGAATGAAACAGGTTGGTAGCGTCGAAATACCGCAGGATGCGTTTTTGGCCGTACTGAAGGTCGATGGCTAGCAAATTGCACGAGATATTAAATCATAATGATAGACTATGACTTCGAATTTATCCTAGTAGCTGGAACCCTGGTTACTGGAGTGATCTGGCTAATTGACCATCTGTTTTTTGTCAAGGAGCGACGACAGTCTGCTACCAACAAAGCATTGCATGATCCGATCATAGTCGAGTACGCGAAATCCTTTTTTCCGGTATTGCTCGCAGTTATGGTATTACGCTCCTTTTTATACGAGCCATTTCGAATTCCGTCAGGCTCCATGATGCCTACCCTGCTGGTTGGGGATTTTATACTGGTGAATAAGTACGACTACGGATTACGCCTGCCGGTTCTGCATACCAAAATTACACGCGGTGAAAAACCAAAGCGAGGCGATGTGGCCGTATTCAGGTTCCCTAAAAATGAATCGCTCGACTACATCAAGCGTGTCATAGCATTGCCCGGTGACCATATAAGTTATTATAATCGCCGTATTACGGTGAATGGCAAGCAACTCAGTACTGAATTCGTGGGGACATATCAGGGTCTGGGAGAGTCCAGTGATTTATTGATCAACCAGGGCTGTGACCACGTTAAAGCCAGGTGTGAAGTATTTAACGAGATACTGGATGGGGCTAGTTATAACATGATGAACAATCCAGCTATGCGTTATCGTGACGATGGGGAGCTATTTGTACCCCCGGGACATTATTTCGTCATGGGAGATAATCGAGACCATAGCAACGACAGTCGATACTGGGGTTTCGTGCCCGAAGAGAATCTGGTTGGAAAAGCTGTAATGGTCTGGATGCACTGGGACTGGAGGAGTGGTGGTACCGGGCTAGATGTTTCGAGGGTCGGTACCCCTATATCTAATTGAGGTTAGCGTTTATGAACAGAGTGAAATTGAACAAACATCGACAGAAAGGCCTATCGGGTCCTACCTGGTTAGTTGTTATTGCTATCTTTTCTTTTTTGATGCTTACTTTTTTCAAAGTATTCCCTATGTATTATAAAAGCTTTCAGGTACAGGCAGTATTAAAGTCCGTACAGGAAGATGCTGGTCTCGATGTTAAATCGAAACGCGCAATCTGGGAGTCGATGAAGAAAAAATTGTTTGTCAATGAAGTGCATACCCTTATCGCCCGCGAAAATGTGAAGATGTCACGGAAAGATGGTAAAACCACAATAACCGTCACTTACGAAACCAGGGACGACTATATCGGCAATCTGTTTATCGGCGGTAAGTTTGTCGAGACGGTTGTAATTGACCGGTGACTCCAGAAATTTTCCAAACTATTTCAGGTTACCGTTTTAAACAAACTGAATTACTGGAGCAAGCGCTCACCCATCGAAGCTTTTCTCGCAGCCATAATAACGAGCGTCTGGAATTTTTAGGCGACAGCGTTTTAAGCCTGGTTATTTCTCAATATATCTACCAGCAGTTTCCTCAGGCTGATGAGGGTGATCTGAGTCGTCTGCGAGCTTCGTTGGTAAAAGAGAAAACTCTGGCGGAAGTCGCGCGTCAGATTAAACTGGGAGAGTTTATACGCCTGGGCGGGGGAGAGCTGAAGAGTGGTGGTTTCCGTCGAGACTCTATTTTATCCGATGTCCTGGAAGCCATGATTGGCGCTGTTTATCTCGATAGTGACTTCGAGCAAGCCCGACTAGTGGTATTACAGCTTTATCATCATCAGTTGGAAAACCCGCCAGATATCCAGTCGCTCAAGGACCCCAAGACCCGCCTACAGGAGTTTCTACAAAGTGAGCAACGTGAATTACCGGTTTATGATGTGGTACAAACGGTCGGTAAGGCGCATGATCAGACTTTTACTGTGAAGTGTCTGGTGCCTGAGTATTCGATCGAAACCAGCGGCAAAGGTAGTAGTCGTAAAAAAGCCGAGCAGGTTGCGGCCGAGCTAGCCCTTAAGCAGATTTCCTCATGAATAATAGTTTTCGTACAGGTTATGTGGCGCTAATCGGTAAACCTAATACCGGTAAGTCCACCTTGATGAATGCTTTGATCGGCGAAAAGCTGAGCATTACTGCGCATCGACCACAGAC
>JAOUJX010000525.1 GCA_029882955.1 Gammaproteobacteria bacterium | reverse complement strand
TGGATAAGTTTCTTATCGAACTCGAGTCTCAGCTAGAGGCTAAAAAAGTCAGTATGACTATCACCGACCGCGCCAGACGACTGCTAGCCGAAAAGGGCTACGACCCGAAGATGGGCGCCAGACCTATGGCTCGAGTGATTCAGGATGAAATAAAGCAGGTATTGGCCGACGAACTTCTATTCGGCGATCTGATTCACGGTGGTCATGTTAAAATAGACGTTAGCAAGGACAAGCTGGTCTGTAAGGTAAAGTCGATAAAACCGGAAGGTGCTCCGGTTGGTTAGAGCCAGGTGGTTAGAAAGGGCTATCTTTCCCGGAAGGTAATACGGCCTTTACTTAAGTCGTAAGGCGTTAATTCAACAGTAACTATATCTCCGGTTAAAATACGAATGTAATGTTTGCGCATTTTTCCAGAAATATGTGCAGTGACAACATGCCCGTTTTCGAGTTCAACTCGGAACATAGTATTAGGCAAGGTATCTTTTACCGTGCCCCGCATTTCAATATGGTCGCCTTTTGGCATCCTGTAACCCTGTGGTTTAAAGACGCGTCATTATGCATTTTTTTGCCCTGAAGGCAACTCACTTGTACAGCCTCAGGAAACGCTGTGATAATATGCGCTTCTTTTTTATTGCAGTAATATCAATGACAAACGTTGCTATTGTATTCCCTGGTCAGGGTTCCCAGTCGGTAGGCATGATGACAGCCTGGAACGATTATCAATCTATTGCTGAAAATGTGTATTCGCAAGCTTCCGAGGCATTAGGTTACGATCTCTGGAAAATAGTCAGTGACGGTCCGGAGAGCGATCTGAATCAAACACATATTACCCAGCCAGCAATGCTTTGTGCTGGCGTGGCATGCTGGCAAATAACCCAACAATCTAATGCACTACCAGAGCCAAAAATGATGGCTGGGCATAGTCTGGGTGAATATACGGCTCTTGTCTGTGCAAACAGTATGGATTTGTCTAGTGCAGTTAAACTGGTGGCCAAACGAGGGGAGTTAATGCAGTCGGCAGTAGCTGTTGGTGAAGGCTCGATGGCTGCCATTATTGGCCTTGACGATGAGGATGTTATTAGAGCCTGTGAAATAGTAAAAGAAGGAATTGTCGAGGCAGTTAATTTCAATGCGCCGGGGCAGGTTGTTATCGCAGGTAATAAATCTGCAGTAGAGACTGCCATGGCTAATGCTAAGATTTTAGGGGCTAAACGAGCCCTTCCGCTTCCGGTCAGTGTACCTTCGCATTGCTCGTTAATGCGCGAAGCAGCTGATCAGCTCAAAGAAGCACTTGATGCTGTCGACCTTGTTATGCCTGGAGTTCCCGTGGTTCATAACCAGAATGCTTCCATTGCTAGTTCGACTGACGAAATACGAGACCTCTTAAAAAAGCAACTGTATCAACCGGTGAAATGGGTCGAGAGTGTTCAGGCTATACACGCCAGTGGCATCGACACCCTGGTCGAATGTGGCCCAGGTAAAGTGCTAACCGGTTTAACCCGCCGAATCGAAAAATCAATGCAGGCGCAGGCCGTATTTGACGCGGCATCACTACAAAAAACAATCGAATCATTTTCGGAGTAATGAACATGCTAACAGATCAAATTGCACTGGTAACCGGTGCGAGCAGGGGAATCGGCCAGGCTATAGCAATGGCATTGGGGGAGCAGGGCGCTACGGTAATTGGCACCGCCACCACTGAAGCCGGAGCGGAAAAAATATCCGAAGCCCTACAGTCGGCGGGCATAAAAGGAAAGGGTTTAGTACTGAATGTAGCGGACTCTGAATCTGTGAAAGAGTGCCTGAAGTCTATCACTGCGAATTTTGGAGCACCCGACATTCTGGTGAACAATGCAGGTATTACTCGCGATAACTTATTGATGATGATGAAGGATGATCAGTGGGATGAGATTATCAACACCAACCTGACATCAGTATTCCGCATGACCAAGGCTATTGTTCGCCCCATGATGAAAAAGCGTAATGGCAGAATAATCAATATCTCATCCGTGGTCGGCTCGACAGGAAACCCGGGGCAAACCAATTATGCTGCCGCTAAAGCGGGTTTGGTTGGGTTCAGTAAGTCCCTGGCCCGGGAAATTGGCTCCAGGAATATCACTGTCAATACCGTTGCTCCTGGATTTATCGACACCGACATGACCCGGGATCTAGCTGAAG
>JAOUJX010000524.1 GCA_029882955.1 Gammaproteobacteria bacterium | reverse complement strand
GAGCTCGGCACCTGGCTGATGAAGACCACAGGCAATGCCGGTGCTGTATTGAAGCTCGACGCTATTCTGCAGCAGCATCGTGACCACTGGCTTGTACGCGAAACTATCGGTCACCTGCGACGCACCCTCAGTCGTCTCGATGTATCTTCGCGCAGTTTATTCGCCCTCGTCGAACAAGGCTCCTGCTTTGCCGGTAGTTTTCTGGAACTGGCACTGGCCTGCGACCGCAGCTATCACCTGGCCTTACCCGACGAGCCGGAACTGGCACCGACGATGACTGTCGGCGAGGCAAATTTTGGACTTTACCCGATGGTGAGCGGCGAGAGTCGACTGGCGCGCCGTTTCTACCACGAACAACCCGCTCTCGATGCCGTACGCGAAAATATACTTAATCCACTCGATGCCGATACCGCCTTCGAGCTCGGTCTGGTCACCAGTAATCCCGATGATCTCGACTGGGACGATGAAGTCCGTATCGCGATAGAAGAACGGGTCTCGATGTCTCCGGACGCGCTTACCGGGATGGAAGCGAATCTACGATTCAATGGCACAGAAAACATGTCTACCCGCATCTTTGGACGTCTCACCGCCTGGCAGAACTGGATCTTCCAACGTCCAAACGCAGTGGGAGAAAAAGGCGCACTCAAAGTTTACGGTACCGGTGAAAAATCCAGCTTTGACTGGAACCGGGTCTAATTAGTCTCAGGAGAAATTAATGTCTTCGATCGATTACAACGAAAAAATACCCAATAATGTCAACCTGGGCGAAGACCGCCGCCTGAAGCGCGCGCTGGAACACTGGCAACCAAACTACCTCAACTGGTGGCAGGATATGGGGCCCGAGGGTTCGCATGACTTCGATGTCTATCTGCGCACCGCAACCAGTGTCGACCTTGAGGGCTGGGCTCAGTTCGGTTACGTCAAAATGCCTGAGTATCGTTGGGGCATTTTTTTAAACCCTGCTGAGCAGGACAGAAAGATTCATTTCGGTGACCACAAGGGTGAAGATGTCTGGCAATCAGTGCCCGGCGAATACCGCGCCAACCTGCGACGGATTATCGTAACCCAGGGAGATACCGAGCCCGCATCGGTAGAGCAGCAGCGTCATCTGGGCTTGACTGCTCCGAGCAGATACGACCTGCGTAACCTGTTCCAGGTGAATGTCGAAGAAGGTCGACACCTGTGGGCCATGGTTTATTTACTGCACAAGTATTTTGGCCGCGATGGTCGCGAAGAAGGCGAAGCACTACTCGAACGCCGCAGCGGCGAAGAAGACAACCCGCGTATTCTGCAGGCATTTAACGAAAAAACGCCCGACTGGTTGTCGTTCTTCATGTTCACCTACTTTACCGATCGTGATGGCAAGTTTCAGCTTTGTGCGCTCGCCGAGTCCAGCTTCGATCCACTGGCACGCACCACACGTTTCATGCTGACCGAGGAAGCGCATCACATGTTCGTCGGCGAGTCAGGCGTATCGCGAGTCATCCAGCGTACCTGCGAAATTATGAATGAATTGAAAACCGATGATCCGGCAGAGCTTCGAGCTGCTGGTGTCATCGACCTGCCAACATTACAGCGTTATATCAACTTTCATTTCAGTGTTACCGTCGATTTATTCGGTGCGGATGAATCCAGTAACGCAGCCACCTTTTATTCCACCGGTTTAAAAGGCCGCTATCGAGAAGGTAAACGTAGCGACGATCATGTACTAAAGAATGACAGCTACCCGGTATTACATGTCATCAATAACAAACTGATTCAAACCCAGGTGCCGATGCTGAATGCCCTCAACGAAGTCCTGCGGGACGACTACATTAAAGACACAGCTTTGGGAGTAAAACGCTGGAATCGAATAATTGAGAAAGCCGGTATTAAGCACCGGCTTACAATCCCACATAAGGCTTTTCATCGAAATATCGGTGCCCTGAAAGAAGTTAATGTCAGCCCCGACGGCGAAGTACTCACCGATCAACAGTGGAACAACCATGTCAGTCAATGGTTACCCACCGACCGTGATCGCGAATATGTCGCCAGCCTGATGGGAAGAGTCGTAGAAGTTGGTAAATTCGCCAACTGGATAGCACCGCCACCCATCGGCATTAATCGCCAGCCAGTGGATTTTGAGTACGTGCGTTTTAATTAACCCCCAAAGCTCGCCGAAATGTAATTTTATTTTCAACAGCA
>JAOUJX010000160.1 GCA_029882955.1 Gammaproteobacteria bacterium | reverse complement strand
CATTATTGATCCGGGTCAGCGTTGCTCATACAGTACTAGCTCCCATTGTCCTCCACGGTTATCGGACAGATTACTAATGTCTTCGACGACCAACCAGCACGGCTTTACCCTGATGGAGCTGATCATTGTTATCGTTCTGCTTGGTATCCTCGCCAGTGGTGCTGGTTTACTCATCACAAAGCCCATCGAAGCCTATAACGATCAACTACGGCGTCAGCAACTGGTTGATCAGGGTGAGATGGCTTTACGACAAATTGCTCGTGATATTCGTCGGGCATTGCCTAATAGCCTGCGTGTAGATCCCTCTGGCCTCGTGATTGAAATGATAAATACAACTGGCGGTGCGAGATATCGTGATGAAGTAGGGGGGGCTTACACTGCTGATACCGACTGGCTGGATTTTACCGTAGCGGATACCGACTTTAATTTACTGGGCAAGTTGAATGTCGGTTTGAACCCTGGTGATAGACTGGTGATTTACAATACGGCTCCGGACGACATTTACCAGGATGTCACCGCTAATAATAATCCGGGAATTGTTACCACGGATTCAACTACCTTAACACTGGTGCCTGGTGTAGAGGATCATATTACGCTTGCACAGGAGGATCCAATTGAGCCGGATTTTCAGTTCTCCCAACAATCTCCGGGGCAACGAATTTTTGTAATCAATGATCCGATTAGCTACGTGTGTGATTTGATCGCGGGCACCTTAACCCGTCATGATGGCTATACTTATCAAGCTGATCAAAATAACATAGATAGTGATGCAGAGCTTTCTGAATTAGGGAGTGAAAGTGGTCTGGTAGTCTCACAATTGGCAAGTTGCAGCTTCAACTACAATCCCGGATCAGCTCAACGCAGTGGCATGGTCACCATCAGGATTGTGCTCGACGATGCCGGTGAACAGATTTCCTTACTACATCAGGTCCACGTGGTAAACGTGCCATGAAATCTACCCAAACCGGATTTACACTGATTGCGGCCCTGTTCCTGCTTATCGTGCTGGCCTTGCTAGGTATCTACATGATCAATTTCAGCGCCGTGCAACACACCACCCTGGTCTACGGTGTGCAGGGAGCCAGAGCGATGCAGGCTGCTCGCTCGGGGCTGGAATGGGGCGTCTACGAATCGATAAAGAACAATAATTGTCCGCCGACGACAACCTTTAGCACTAGCGGTGCCGGTAGCCTGGATAACTTTAATATAACAGTTGATTGTGTGTCCTCGTCTCATTTCGAAGGTAGCACGGAGGTCATTATCTATCGGCTCACCTCTTCGGCCGATACCGGTACTTTTGGCACACTGGATTACGTTTTTCGCCGAATTGAAGCGACAGTATCAATTCAGCCACCATAGTTGAGCTAAATAACTCGTGATCGGCCTCACAGTAAATAAATTTATTCTATATATTTCAGTTACTTTTAGGATTTAATTAAAGTAACCATTGAGTTGTTGAAATTCTGACACTATACTGATGCGACTAAATGCTATCGTAGTTTCAATGTCGATATCTGGAGCAAAAAAACCAACGCTTTTACTGGTTGACGACGATGCCATCATCGCCGACAGCCTTGAGTATATGCTAAAGGATGAATACAGCATCGAACGCGCTGCTGATCGGCTTTCCAGTTTTGAAGTTTTGAAAAACCTGGATGCTTCCCCAGAGCTGGCGCTGGTTGATCTGGGATTACCGCCAGATACGCACAAGCCCGATGAAGGGCTCGCTGTCATTCGTAAAATTTCCCAGATGCACCCGACAACTCGAGTCCTGGTATTGTCGGGGCAGGATAATAAGAAGCATGTTTTTCGTGCCAAAGAAGATGGTGCTGTCGATTTTATTGCCAAGCCTTGCGATATAGCCGAAATTAAGGTTCGGCTCAAAAGGCAGGTCGAAGTGGTGGGCGATGCAGACGGTGATATCGAAGGAATCGTTGGTGCCAGCAAGGCGGTTGAATTATTAAGAATGCAAATTCGCCAGCTTGCGGATTCGCCTTATCCGGTACTCATAGAAGGTGAGTCGGGCTGCGGCAAGGAAGTCACCGCGAGAAATCTCCATCTTTGTAGTTCGCGCAAAAAAGAACCATTTTTGACACTGAATTGTGCCGCTTTTAATGGAGAATTACTCGAGTCTCAATTATTCGGCCATGCTAAAGGGTCTTTTACTGGAGCCACCGAAACCCACAAGGGGTTCTTTGAAGAGGCGGCTGCTGGAACCCTGTTCCTCGATGAGATTGCCGACCTGCCTATGGACTTGCAGGCGAAGTTATTACGGGTTCTCGAAGATGGTGAGTATTACCGTCTCGGAGAAACTAAATCCAGGTATTCAACTGCCCGAGTATTGGCTGCTACCAATAAAAAACTGTTCGTCCAAATCAAAAAAGGCCTGTTCCGGGAAGACCTGTATCACCGGCTTAGCGTATTAACGATTCGCGTTCCCACGTTGGATGAAAGAGGTAGCGACAAACTGAGGCTCCTGGAGTACTTCAAAGGAGAGGTTCAGGAGCAGGTGGCGACCTTTCAGCTGGATAGTGATGCGGAGGAATTCTGGCGAAGCTATCGTTTTCCGGGCAATGTTCGTGAGCTGCGAAACATTATAATCAGGCTATCGTCGAAGTATCCGGGGCAGACCATCAAGGTGCCTGTACTGGAACAGGAAATGTCCAGTTATCAGGGGCGGCTCGATGAGAGTAGTAGTGAAAGCTGGTTAACTCAGACCATGAGCGATGAAGGTTTTCAGCTCGATAAAATGCTTAAATCGGTAGAAAGAGACGCGATCGATCTCGCCATGCGGAAACATAGTGGAAATGTCAGCAAGGCGGCGGAGATGCTCGGCGTGAACCGAACTACCCTCTACGGTCGTATGGACCGTAAAGAGGAGTAGACCGAGTTATGTACGAAGAATATTTCGGGCTTAAGCGGCCACCTTTCAAGATAACACCAGATACCAGTTTATTTTACGATGGCGGCAACCGCGGCGATATCCTCGGAGCATTGGTTTATGCGGTACAACGTGGCGAAGGTATCGTAAAAGTGGTTGGCGAAGTGGGTAGCGGGAAGACTATGCTATGCCGTATGTTGCAGCTTAAGTTGCCGTCAAGCGTAGAAATTATTTATATCGGCAATCCCAGCGTTTCCGCCCAGGATATTTTATTTGTCATCGCGCACGAGCTAAACCTGTCGATTGACAAATCTGCCTCCAAGCACGAAGTGATGCATTTACTACAGGATTATTTGCTACAACGACATATGGAGGCCAAACAGGTGGTCCTGTTCATCGAGGAGGCCCAGTGCATGCCGCTCGATACACTCGAAGAGATTCGCCTGTTATCAAATCTGGAGACAGATCAAAACAAGTTATTGCAAATCATCCTGTTCGGACAGCCTGAGCTCGACGACAATCTAAGCCAGCAATCGATCCGTCAGTTGCGTGAAAGAATTACTCACAACTTCAATTTGCAGCCGCTGAGTTCAACCGAAATTCATAATTATCTGAATTTTAGAATGCGTGAGGTAGGCTATACTGGCCCCGAATTGATTGACATAAAACTGGCGAAAAAAGTAGAGCAGTATTCGGGAGGCTTATTGCGCCGAATTAACATTATTGCGGATAAGATATTGCTTTCTGCATATGCTGACAGTACCCATGATTTATCATCGAAGCATGTCATAGCGGCGGTAAACGACAGTGGCTTCGAACAGGATCGAAAGTTTTCTGGAATATTGATGTGGCTGGTATTGCTAGCCTTTATCCTGATGGGAGTCGGTGCTTATTTCACTCAGCAGCTATGGAAGCCTATGAATTTAGTGGTTTCGGGTCAAATTCAGGATGAAAAATCAAACATTGAGACAAAGATAACGGAAAATCCAGGGAAGGCTGTAGAGACTGAGAGTATTACTATCGATTCTGATGTTGTTGCGCAGTCTGCGGTTGTTGAGGAGCAGGAAAAAATGGTATTGCAGGCTGAACAGGTGCCCGAGAGAGTGGAACGGACACCAGTTGTCGAGGCTGAAATAGAAGAAGTTGCCGAGATGGTCACAGAAGTTGATCAGGATAGCCCGTCTAAGGTGCTTGAGAGCGTTGAAAATAAAGAGAATATTGGCGCTAATAACCGGGCAGTTGACTTGACCGAGGACAATAATCGATGGCTTAATAGCCAGATACAGCGAAGTCGCGAGTGGTTAAGTGGAGCAAAGCAGGGTAGTTACTCAATACAGGTGCTGGTGCGCCGAAGTTCGGCTACACCTGAGCTAGTGCGTTATTTGCGAAATGAGTGGCCTTTAGATCTGGAGAAAACCTATTTATACGAAGTGATTACTGATAAAAATAATTTCTATCGAGTTTTTTATAGTGAATTTGAATCGGTAGCTAAAGGTAAAATCGAATTAAACAGTTTGCCGAGTTCTGTAAAGGTAAATTCGCCCTATTTGCAATCGGTGTCGCAAATGCAAAAAACATTGCTTTGAGGGTTTGGATTACCCGGGAAAAATGATGAAAAAATTAATACCCCTAATCGCTATAGTTATTCTGACCTCGTGCCAGAGTCTTAACGGGAAGAATGAACGAATGGAAGTAACCGACGGGCATATCGATACGCCTGCTCCTGTAAAGGATCAATCTGTCATGGGAATACCGCCTATCGTTGGGCAGGTGCCGGTAATAGCGGTTCCCGAGCCGGTTGAAAAATTACAGACTTTTACCGTGGTTGCCAGCGATTTGCCCGCTAACGAATTGCTTTTTGCGCTCGCTAGAGATGCGCGTTTAAACCTGGATATTGATCCGTCTATTACGGACAGGATAAGCATTAATGCAATTGATCAGACGTTACCTCAAATTTTGAAGCGCGTTTCTCGTCAGGCATTACTACGATATTATTTAGACGGACCAAACCTGGTGGTCGAAAAAGATCGACCGTTTACACGTGTATATGGAATCGATTATCTGAATATGGCCCGCACAACTTCATCAACTATCGATGTCTCAACTCAGATAGCCTCAACAGGAACCAGTGCCGAAGGCGGTGGCGGGGGGAGCAATTCTTCTGCCAATGTTTCCAACGAATCCAAAAACGATTTCTGGGCTACGCTTGAGGACAATATTAAATTATTGGCCAATAGGGCGGGTGTCGAGGGTGTTGTTATTTCGAACCGAGAAACAGGTAATATTTCAGTACGTACCAGTTCTCTGGCACACGAAGAAATTCAACAATTTCTCGACAGAGTAATGCAGAATGCTCGTAAGCAGGTGTTGATTGAAGCGACGGTTGTTGAAGTTACTTTAAATGATGATTTTCAGGCCGGCGTAGACTGGTCAAGAATTGCCAGTGGCGATGGCTGGAGTCTACAACAGAGCTTGCTGGGTGGGACTTTGGGCACAGCTCCATTTTTATCTGCGACCTACGCTGATGGTAATGCTGATCGAGATATCAGCGCGGCTATAAAGGCACTCGATTCTTTTGGCGATGTTTCGGTTATGTCCAGCCCTAAAATAATGGCTTTAAATAACCAGACTTCAATATTGAAAGTTGTCGATAATCGAGTTTATTTCACGACCGAATTTGAGGAAACAGAAGCGACTGATAATTCGGCTGCTAAAACCACTTATACTGTAACGGTTAATACTGTACCTGTCGGCTTCGTTATGAATGTGACCCCGTATATAACTGCCAATGACGAGGTGATTCTAAATATCCGGCCGACTATTTCACGCATTTTACGCTTTGTTGAGACGCCGAATCCGGCTTTGTCTGCAGCAGGTATTAGTAACCCGATACCTGAAATTCAGGTGCGCGAAATGGAATCCGTTTTAAGAGTAGCGAATGGCAATACGGCCGTGATCGGAGGGTTGATGCAGGATGCAGCAGAAAAAACATCAGCAGGATTCCCCGGACTGCACGATAGTGCTGGTATTGGATATTTATTCGGAACCAAAACCCGCGAACTTGATAAAACCGAATTAGTGATATTCCTTCGCCCGCGCATTCTGGAAAACGCCAGTATTGATACAAATTTGCGGGATTTTAAGCGTTTTCTAAGACCTGACGAGTTTTCGAGTCAGGCCAATTAGAGTTT
This sequence comes from Gammaproteobacteria bacterium, assembly GCA_029882955.1. GTDB lineage: Bacteria > Pseudomonadota > Gammaproteobacteria. The sequence goes on along the minus strand of JAOUJX010000160.1, from coordinate 2,717 downwards.
TCTAATGAGTTTATTGCTAGACGCATTAAAGAAAGCCGCTGAAGAAAAAAAGAAAACTGTGGCTAGTAGTGATGCTGGAAACAGTGCCGCTACCGATAACCCGATAGCGCCTGAAGAATCTGATTTTGGATTCGACCTGAAAGACGATGACACCGAAATTAGCCGGCTTGACCAGCTGCAACAATCCGAGTCAGTCAATGAGGAATTCCAAAGTATCATCATTAAAGACGATGACACTGGAATGAGAGAGTTCGAGACGGCCCTGGAGTTTCAGGCGACCGATGATGAAGCCGAGGATGTCATCCATGTCGACACGGATGGCGATACCCACCTCCCTAGTTTTGATGAAGACGAATCAATATTATTCGCATCCGATGACGACGCTTCCGAGTCTGAAAAGGTTTCCCTGTCTAGTGAAGATGTTTCCGATTTCCTTGGTCGCTCGGATTTTTCCACTCCGTCTGCCGGGATTATTGATGAGAATACCGAGCTAACTTCTACGGTCTCAAAGGAATACGAGGATTTGTCCCTAAGCCTGCTTGATGCCGAGGACACGTTCGAGGAAGTTGCCGATGACTACTCACTGGCGGGCGAAAAAACGAGCACAATCACCGAGCCTGCTGAAGCGACGGTTACTGCGGGCATCGAGCTCGAAAACCTGAGAAATGAAAATACTATTATCCGTCGGGATATTACCTCCACCCATACCTATGCACCCGATAACTATGATAGAACTTTAATCAGGCCGGTTAACGAGGATGCCTCCAGGATATTTGCTGGCATGAAGCCGGAAGAGGATGTATTGATTACCCCCGACTATGCCAAAAAGGTGTTTCTAAGCAAGTCATCTGCGCACAGGGTGCAACATTACAAGGTTTATGTGGGTATTACCCTCGGTATCCTGCTAGCGATCGGAATTTTGGCACTGACAGAGTTAGAGCATGAGTTTGATCGAGTAGACGCTGCATTATTACCGCTGAAAAGAGATCCGATGCCCGGAGTCATTAGAGCTGCAGGGGTTAGCAATAGCGCCAGTATGTCTGATGAAAGCGACAGGCAACAGGTCGACAATAAAACATTGGAGTTGATCGAAAGCGCAGAGCTAACTGTGCATGACTCGGTTGAAATTCAAACCGATGACATAGTTTCAACCCGGGAAGTCGAGAGCGATAATATAACTCAGACAGTTGAATCTCAGATAGCCGAATCAAACCTGGCTGGCAGTGAAGTAGTGGTCGAGGAAAAACCGGGCAGAGAAACTAGCCCGGTGGTTGTTGCTAAGGTTAATAACAAAAAGAAGGTTAAGCAGGTTAAGCAGATTAATGAAATTAAGGATCAGCAGATACCTGCGGGCACTGTCAAAATATCTATTAGCAATAAAATATCCGATCTGGATCGATGGCTTGCCGAGGCCTATTCGGCTTACCGGCGCGGTGACGACAAAACGGCTTTAGAAAATTATAATAAGGTACTTGAGGTCGATCCGTTAAACCGAAACGCATTACTCGCCAGAGCGGCGATCGCAATTCAAAATGGCGATGTTGCATCGGCTATCGCCGATTATCAATTATTGTTAGTACAGAATCCAAAGGACTCTCTGGCGATGTCTTCGTTGATATCGGTCACCAGTATTTCGCCCCAGCGCTCCGAAACCCAGCTGAAAATCATGATCCGGGAAGAGCCTGATTCGCCCTATTTGAATTTTGTACTGGCGAATATTTATGGTGCGCAAAATCGCTGGCAGGAAGCGCAAAGTTATTATTTTAAGGCCCTGGAAAATAATCCGGAGGATCCCAACTATGCTTATAATTTAGCGATAAGTCTTGAGCATATTTCCAAACCAAAGGTAGCCATTGCTTACTACGAAAAAGCTCTGGTTAATATAAATAAAGGTCTGGCGACGTTTGATGAAGTCGTGGTTAGTTCCAGACTCGAAATGCTAAGGAAATTATGAATTCTGAAAATATTCCAAGGCGCCTCGGCGAGATACTGGTCGATGAAGGAGTTGTTACAAAAGACCAGATAGACATTGCGCTAACCGAGCAAAAAAAGGTCCAGGAGCCCTTAGGTAAACTTTTGGTAAGTCTCGGTTTTGCAACCGAATCTATCATGCGTTCCGCCTTGGGCGAGGCGCTTGAGCAGGATAGCGTCGATCTATCCCGGGTCGTACCCGACACGGACGCTATCAAAATGATTAACTCCGACACCGCGCGTAAGCATAAAGTAATACCACTCACCTTCGATCCAGTTCGTGGCACCCTGACCATTGCAATGTCGGATACTTTCAATTTATTTTCTCTGGACAGGATCCGAATCCAGATAGGCCAGCATATAGAACTATTACCAGTGCTGGCCGGTGAAGCCGAAATTTCAAATGCGATAGATCAGTTTTATGGGTACGAGTTATCTATCGATGGCATTCTGCGCGAAATAGAAACCGGTGAAGCGGATTACACAAATTATCAGGGTGATATCGAAGAATATAGTCAGCCACTGGTGCGCCTGGTAGACATTATGCTTTCCGATGCCGTCAAACGAGGTGCATCCGACATTCACTTCGAGCCGGAAGAGAGCTTTCTGCGTATTCGTTACCGAATAGACGGCGTATTACGACAGATTCGTAGCTTGCATAAAACCTATTGGTCGGCCATAGCTGTACGCCTCAAGGTTATGGCTGATATGAATATCGCCGAGACTCGTGCACCACAGGATGGCCG
>JAOUJX010000159.1 GCA_029882955.1 Gammaproteobacteria bacterium | reverse complement strand
TTTTTCTCCCTGAGCATGCCGAAACCTTTTCGCCGTCGAATTGATGACTGGTTTGCACGCCATAATCCCCCTGCCCCCGGTAGCATACTGCTACATAATCGCCGTCTTTATATCCTGCCTACCCGGTTCGGTTATTTGTTTGCGACAATGGTACTAGTGCTATTCCTGGCCGCCATTAACTACCAGAACAGCATGGCCTTTGTACTAACGTTCATGCTCACGGCGCTGGGCATAGTCAGTCTCTGGTATACGCATAAAAATCTGCTCGGACTGGAAATCACCCTGCAAGCCCCAAAGCCCGTTTACAAAGGGGAGGCTACCGAGTTTATCTTTTCGCTATACCACCCTAATAACAGTAACCGCTATGCCATCGGCTTGCAGTACGCCCGCGAAATACCGGTTTATCTCAGCCTTAAACCTGGCAGTCGGGTGGAAGCCAAACTAAAAATACCCACCACAAAGCGAGGTCGTTTCAAGCCCAAAGGGCTGTACATTTTTACCCGCTACCCGACGGGCCTGTTCCATGCCTGGGGCTGGTTAAAATTCGAGACACCGATTTTGATTTATCCGAAGCCCGGCGAAGCTGCTGTATTGCAGGAAACACTGGTCGAACAGTATCAGGGAAAGACTGCCACCAGTACCATCGAGGGTGACGATTTCGCTGGCCTGCGCGAACATCGCGAGGGCGAATCACTTCGGCATATCTCATGGAAAGCCTATGCACAGGGTAAAGGGCTATTAACCAAGACCTTTCAGGGCCACGCCAGACCCTCTCTATGGATCGACTGGGTACAGATTCCTCGCGGCTCGCTAGAGGATAAACTCTCGTATATGACCGCACTGGTATTGGCAGCCGAGAATGAAAACCTGAAATACGGGGTAAAGCTACCCGGCGAGACCATCGAACAAAATACCGGCACCGCACACAAACAGGCCTGCCTGTCATCTATCGCCATGTTTAAACAACCCGATCTTGACTCAGACTTCGATACTGCCGATGATCACCGCTAATAAAAATAATCTCCCGATCGACTCGATCCAGCTCGAACTCGCCAGCCGGTCGGGTGTTTTTGCCGTCTGCTTCTGTTTTTTATTTTCGATTGCAGCTCATTTTTTTCATCTGCCACTATGGGTGAGTGGGCTCGTAGTCATCACTCTGATCTGGCGTAGCCTGCAAAACCTCGGGTACGTAAATAGCGTTAAAAACTGGATACTGGTACCCATGGTGGTAATTGGCGGAGTCGGGGTATTTGCCGAGTTCTGGACCATCGTCGGTCGCGATGCAGGGCTGGCATTACTCACGGTAATGACCAGTTTTAAGATACTCGAAAGCCGCAACCACCGCGATTTACTGATACTGATTTTCCTGTGTTACTTCCTCATCGCGACCCATTTCCTGTTTTCCCAAAGTATATTTACCGCCGTATTCATGCTGATAACCCTGATTGTTATCACGGCTACTCTAATCACACTGAATCAGCGTAGCGACGACGTTAGTATTAAAGAACGGCTCATAAGCAGCGCTCGGCTGGTAGCTATGTCGATACCATTGATGCTGGTATTGTTTGTACTGGTACCGCGGATACCCGGGCCACTCTGGGGCATCACCAACGAACAAAGAGGCGGCGTCACCGGCCTTAGCGACAATATGTCTCCCGGTGCAATCAGTAATTTAATCCGCAGTAACGAGGTTGCCTTCAGGGTCGATTTTAAAGACGAACTTCCCCCGCAAAATCAACTCTACTGGCGAGGGCCGGTGATGTCAGCGTTTAACGGTCGAAGCTGGTATAAATCCAGACGTAAAGCCCTCAGCCAACTCAATTTATTCACCACCGAGGACGCCACCGAATACACGGTAACGCTAGAACCCAACGGCGAGCGCTGGTTACTCGCGCTGGATTTACCGATCCAGCTAGTGAAAAGTAGCTACATGACGCTTGACTATCAGCTCACCAGCCTCAAGCCGATCAACGACTTACGTCGCTACACGATGGAGTCTCGACTGAATTATCAGGTCGGTCTTGACGAAGACCCTGAATACCTCGAACTGACGCGGGAATATCCACAGGACTCCAATCCGCTCACGATTGCACTGGGGCAAAAACTCGCCGCTCAGTACCCGAACAAAGAAGACATTATTAACCACGTTTTAAACATGTTCCGGGAGCAGGAATATTTTTATACCTTAAGCCCGCCATTGCTCCGCGGTGATGTGGTCGATCAATTTTTATTCGAGAGCCGGCGCGGATTCTGCGAACATTTTGCAGGCAGTTTCGCTTTGTTGATGCGTGCTGCCGGAATCCCGTCACGGATAGTCACCGGTTATCAGGGTGGTGAATATAACGATGTTGGCGAGTACCTGATTGTAAGACAGTCCGACGCACATGCATGGACCGAAATCTGGCTGCCAGACAGGGGCTGGACCCGGGTCGACCCTACCGCAGCGGTTTCGCCCTCGCGTATCGAACGGGGTATCGACGATGCACTCGAAGACGAAATTTCGAGCTTCCGGATTCAAAATAAAAACCCGCTATTTGGTAACCTGCTTTATTCCTGGGATAACCTTCAGCACAGCTGGAACGACTGGGTTATTAATTACGATAATAATAAACAACAGCGTTTTCTGAAAAAGCTCGACGTCGGCATAGAAGACGCTGGCGATATGGTGATTGCATTAGTCATTTTACTGATGTCAGTCAGCACTAGTTTCTGGTTAGTCGGCTGGTATCGAGAGCGCCCGCTCAAACCGGCAGCCTATGAAATTTATTTTCGTCGTTTCCTCAGAAAAATGTCACGCATTGGATTTGATAAACAACCATCAGAAGACAGTCGGCATTTTTTGAGCAGGGTAAGTCATTCGAGGATTGAGCAGGTTGAGCAGGTTGCCAGGATCATTAACCTTTATATTTTGATTAAATATGGGCGGGAGCGAAACCTGGATAGAGAGACTAGTGAGTTGAGGGATCTGGTTCGGGGTTTGCGGGTGTAGGGTTAAGGTTTAAGTGAGTGTGGAGATATATCTACTCCAAAGCTATGTGCTCTGATTCCATTAGATTGAAATTGCATTGCGATGCCCGTTCGTATATCACTGGCCAGATTCCATGCCTTTGTAGCTGAATTAGTCCATCCCGCGATCCAGCATTGATAAGCATCTTTTTCCATCTCCATCACCCAGAAGCCGGGCATTTCATTCGATGAAAAATTTTCGCTTTTTTGAACAGATTCGATAGCAATCTGCTTGACCTGATCTAGATTGGAATCATAAGAAACATAAAATGCGATATGCACCCAGATATAGCTATCGTGGTAAGTTAAACTCAATACTTCTTTTGATAGCATTTTACTGCTTGGGATGATCAAACGCTTCCAGTTCCATAGCTTAATAATGGTATGGTTCAGGCTAATGTCTTCCACCGTACCATAGTGTTCATCTATCACTACAGTGTCACCAACACGTACGGCCTTTGAAAAAGAAATGACCACACCAGCAATGATATTTTCGATTAAAGGTCGTGCCGCAATGCCTAACACAACACTGGATATGGCAACTAAAGTTGAGACAAGGGCAGCTGGGATTGAATTTAGAAATGGAAATGCGAGGGCAATCGTCCATACTGTCACTATTAAAAATACTGTTACTTTCCCAATAATCGAAAACCGGTTTTCGATATTTCCAACCGCAGCATCGATTTCTGCAAATCCGCTACTATCATCTGGCGCAGATGTTTCGATGCTATCAAAATTATCGAGTTTTCGAACTCTTTCCGAACGATTAGACTTGATTTTAATTAATGCAGATCTTGCCCACCATATTGCTAATAGACCGATAAGGCTAACAATGCTGAGGTAAATAACCAGTATATTTGTAGTCACAAAGGTTCCCCTGACGAGTGAAGGTGATCGAAAAAATGTTTAAAATAAACCAATATCCGCTCATTCTAAAGCTCTAACCAGGATCAGCATACCTGTTTGTATTGGTACGGGTTTATCAACTTCGCATTAGTCCATTAACATCAGGATTATGCGCTCGGATGGGGTAGCTCTGATTGATTAGTAGAACAGCCGCTAACGAAAAAGTCGACCCTGACAGTCAGCCGCTAGTAAATTTTATTAACGATGACATTGCCGGGAAACGCTTGCAGTTTCAACTGCCTACGGAATATATTCATAGGCCCCGATATCGACGATTGTAGAACCATTCTGATCTCCATCGACTAATCTGGCGTTCCCTGCGATATCCAGTGCAGGGATATCGGGTACTGTGTTGTCACCGGCATCAATCGATGGCGAAGTTACCCTCAATTGATACGCCTCATTAGTTATATCCATAAAAAGCGGGTCACCAAAAAGATTGCCATTTATTCCAGTCTGATCGGTACAAATTCCACCGTATCCCTGCCCGGAAGAAGCGTAAACATGGTTGAACTCAATGATTGGTTGATAAAGACTGTTAAAGTCACCACAGTAAATCGCGGTTTGCCCTGCCCCGGCCACGATGATGTTATTAACGAGCAAAGTTTGCGCATCGAACCCGTCAGCACAAATTGCCGAGCCCTGCCCGCCATCGTTGTAGACAATGGTATTGTTAATTACACGTGGCCCGGTGTAGCCCGATGGCACTAACCATTCGATTCCTCCACAAACGGTACCGCTATTATTGGAAATAATATTTTGCAGAATTAGCGCATTCGACGCGTTTCCCATGGTAATAGCGCCACCCGTGTTTCCGCTAATCACATTACCCTCAATGCTCGGCGTTCCGGCAGCGTTCATGCTTATTCCACCCGCGCCATTGCTGGAAAATGATACGGTGTTGTTAAGGATATAGTTATTGATGACTACTGCAGATCCTGCTCCACCTATCGATATTCCACCTCCTGTGCCGCCTGAACATCCAGCCTCATTATTCCTGATGGTATTTTGTTGAACGACCGCAGAGGTGAAGCCCAGATGAATACCGGCTCCGTTACAGGATAAATTGTTGGCAACGATGTTATTCAGAATAGTTGGAGCGCCCGCGCCTACGTCGATTCCGCCGCCACCACCGGAACCGCTCATCCCATTCTGGATAGTGAAGCCTTTTAATATTGAAATGTTTGAGTTTAAGGTAACGACAGAACCCAACCGATTTCCATCGATTACGGTAAAGAGAGCTCCCTGCTCACTTTCGAGAGTAATATTTTTTCCATCGATGGCTATCGTACCGATATAAACTCCAGGCGGTACTAATATCGTATCACCGTCAACAGCGGCATCGATCTGCGCCTGAATTGCCGAGGCGGGAGTTCCTGCTCCTCCAGCCATTGTCGCGACATTATTAGCCAGATCCAGGTCCAATATGCTACCTGCTACGTTCGCTGAATTTGTAAGCACGCCCTCGCTAGTGGGTGTTGCGACAATATTTATCGTGGTGGAAGAGTTATTAATCATCGATCCAATATCACAGGTGATGGTCGACGTTCCACTGCAGCTTCCCTGACTGGTGGTTACAGCGTTAAGTGTCATACCGGCCGGTAATGTATCGACGACGACTATATCAGGGGCATCGTTTGGACCATTATTTCTAACCGTCAAGTTGTAGTTCAAACTATCACCTAAAAGTACGGCTGCGGGGAAAGCTACCATGGTTATGGAAATATCCGCATTTGAAGGTATTGATCCACTATCGTTCGGATTTGCCCCTCCCTGGTATTCTTCGAAATTACTGGCCCCGTCAATATCGTTATCCAGATTAATATCTTCCGGATTATTCGGATCAAGCCCACTGGACTGTTCCCAGCTATCGTGCATACCGTCGCCATCGGAATCGATAAGATCTGTTTCTACTTCAATCTCGGGCCAACTCAGGGTAAAGGCAACTTCAAAAGTCGTATCGCCATCCAGGTCGAGACCAAGAGAGATATGAGTATTTGAAATTATGGTGACCTGAATCCCGGAATTTAGATAGCCGGTTAACAATAATCGACCGCCATCCGGATATTCTTGCGTAAGGGTGCTGAAAGTAATGGCGATGATCGTAGTGAAATCAACGTATCCGTGTATTGAGTCGTAGATGCGCCCGGAAATATTTTCTGAAAGTGACTGCGGGAACAAAATCATGTCATAAGTGATAATACTCACCTGGTTTCTGATCATTAGCATCTCACCGGTAACATTATTGCGGGCGATCAATTTCTCCACAGTCAGCCGCTCGGTATCGGTGCCTATAAATATTTGTGAGTGAATCGACCCATCAAGACTCACACTAAACGTCGAACTGGTAAGGGTTAATACTGAAAAGGTATAGATCACATCGGTAGGAATAAAATAACCGAAGTCGAAAGCATTAATCTGAGCTGTAATTTCACCATCCAGGGTTTGGTTACCCTCGCGGCAATTGATGTAATCCAGTGTCAGCCTGCCCGTGCCATTGTCTTCAATAAACCCGGTGATCTGTACCGAACCACCAACGTTATCGCATGGTGCTGTTCCGCTTACATCGGTACTTGCCAGCACCGTACTCGATCTTGATAAAAAGCCCGGTGAGGATTGCATCGACTGGCGCAGCACCTGGGCCAGTCGGCCTGGAAATTGCGCAAGACCTATGCCCTGGGCGGTAGTATCGATTGAAATTTCGCCTTTGGCTACGCTCTGGGAGCTTGAGCCTGCCACAACTTGTCCGATAAAGACGTTTCCCACTATTCTGGCGGCATTTGAGCTGGAAATTATTGCCGGATCGGTATTACCGGAATAACTAATACCCGCGGGACCGTTGCCGCCTCCACCACCACTAGCAACAATGCCTAACATACCGGTCAGATAGACGACGGTTAAAAGCAATCCAGGTAAAATCCTGTTAGGAGATATTTGCATCAGTACTCTCCTTCAGTAAATGGTCAAGCAAGATTAATGCGGTAAAACCGCCAATTAGAGTCGCCAGCAGGTCTAGCGGGTCAAAAATACCGCGGGACCAGTAAGGGCCGATAAACGCCCGGATCGACTGCGATGAAAAATTATAAAGCCAGCTTGATATGGGCTCCGCAATGTTCGGGATCTGAGATAATTCCAGGCACAAGGCTAACCCTGTCCATGTCAGGCAATGCACTCTGGCACGGGTTATGTTTGGCGTACAGGCACCTATCAACAGACCCAAAGCCAGGGTATACAAGAACGATGGGGCACTTCCAAAGATCCAGATAGCCCTCGCGAGGTCGGGATCAGTCGATTGGAAAGGGACAAGTATCTCGGGAGGGTATAAACGAGCGAAGAGATACACCGCAGTAGCGACCATCATTGAGAAAACAACGATAGCTAATATTAAAACTAGTCGCGTATTCCTGATCATTAACGAATCCCACCGCAAAAAAGACTATAATCCGTATAATTGTTAAGGATTTGACACGTGTCAAACAGTAGCAATAAATTACCCTAACCTAAAGTCCTGTTAGCTCGGCATGTAGTCCTTCTTACCGGGCAATCTTTCTCGGACTTTATGCGTCGTGTTTTCATCGATTTGCATTGTGATATTGGCCATTTGACTTGCCATAATATTGTCTCCTAATTAGATTATAGAAACATACTTACATCTTTTTCATGTTCACAAATTGGGCGCCAGGGGGGGCAAACTGAAATCAATATAATATGGAAAACACCAGAAACTAGCCTAATGAATCAATCGGCATAAATTATGCCACGGCGCATCAGCCATTTTTCGATTTCGACCACAAACAGTACCGTTGACGACAGTGCCAGGCAGGCTGCAAGATCAAACAAGGGTAAGGGTTGGGTATGAAATATGTTGTTTAACACTGGCACATAAATAACGGCCATCTGTAAAAATAGTGTCAGTACTACCGCCCCCAGCATCGGCAAATTACTGGACAGGCCTAAACGAAATAACGAGATACTTTCGCTGCGCACGGCCAGTGAATGAAACAGCTGTGAGAGGGTAAGTACCGTGAATACAATGGTTTGCCAGTAAGCAAGCTCCCGGGATATCGCCCAGGCCATGGCTGCAAGCGATATACCACCAATAAATAGCCCTACCCAGGCGATATGTTGCCACATACCATGTGCGAAAATACTCTCCTCGGGAGGCCTGGGTGCGCGACTCATAATACCCGGTTCAGCGGGCTCAGCGGTTAAGGCCAAGCCCGGCAGACCATCGGTAACCAGATTAATCCACAAGATGTGTATCGGTAGCAGAGGAATGGGCAAGCCGATAAAGGGGGCAAGAAACAGTGTCCAGATCTCACCTGAATTTGAGCTCATCGTATATTTAATAAATTTGCGGATATTATCGAATATCCGCCGCCCAGTTCGTACGGCACGAACAATGGTGGAAAAGTTATCATCCAGCAATACCATGTCTGCTGCCTCACGTGCGACATCGGTTCCTTTCTGTCCCATCGCGATGCCGATGCCTGCTCGTTTCAACGCGGGCGCATCGTTGACCCCGTCACCGGTCATGGCGACAAATTCACCAAACGCCTGCAAGGCCTTAACAATACGCAATTTCTGTTCCGGCGTAACCCTTGCGTAAACCCGAATCGATCCGACCCGGCGGGCAAACTCATCGTCGGGTAATGCGGCCAGTTCATCACCGCTTAGCATTGTCTGAGCGTCATCGATAATACCCAGGCGCCGGGCAATCGCCATAGCAGTTCCTGGATGATCGCCGGTAATCATCACCGGGGTGATACCCGCTGTCAGGCAATCTACCACCGCCTGATGTGCCTCGGGCCTCGGCGGGTCGATCAACGCCACCAGACCCAAGAAGGTCAAATCCTGCTCAATGATTTCAGCATCCAGCG
>JAOUJX010000158.1 GCA_029882955.1 Gammaproteobacteria bacterium | reverse complement strand
TGCGGCTATCGCGGCACCACCAGCGATGGCTGCGGCACCTTTGGTTAAAAATTTACGTCTTGAGTTGGTTACTTCGGTCATGCTTTTTCTCCTCTGGAGTTGAGTTGTAAATTGTGGCCAATTCGAAAGTGTTCTTATCCTTAATTGCTGTATTGTCCTCTCTTAAAAGCCATTAGAGCCACATGTTTATTCTCTGACTTTGATTAAAGACTAACAAATCAAAAGAGTATTTTGTATACCCACTTTTGCTAAGATTTCAGTATATATTGGACTGACCAATATTGGTACTACCAATATTATCCGCAAAATCGCAGTTACGCAACGCGGTCCCCGGGCTCCTCGCCTTTGAATATTGCAATCAGGTTATCCATCGCCCGATAACCCATGGCATTTCTGGTTTCGCGGGTCGCACTACCGATATGCGGTAGCAGAAAGACATTGTCGAGCTTGCGATATCCCGGATGGATGTGGTCTGGTTCGCCGTTATAGACATCCAGGCCTGCCGCCGCGATGCGGCCTGATTCGAGCGCTTTAACCAGCGCCTCGTCATCGACGACGCCACCTCTGGATGTATTCACGACGATAGCGTTGTTATGCATGAGTGCGATTCTGTCGCTATTCAACAGGCCTTTGGTTTGGCCGGAGGCAGGGCAGTGAATTGATAACACATCGATTTCTGAGAGCAGGGATTCTACGCTGGCATGATAGGTTGCAGCCCCTGCCAGGCTATCGTCGACGGGTTTCCGATTATGGTAGTGAATTGTCATATCGAAACCCCGGGCACGACTGGCGACGACCTGCCCGACTCTGCCCATGCCGAGTATGCCAAGACGTTTGCCGGTAATTTGATGCCCCACCATGAAAGCCGGACTCCAGTCTTTCCATTGCTGATTGCGCATAATACGCTCGCCTTCGCTGGCCCGACGGGCCGCGCCCAGCATTAATAACATTGCGATTTCAGCGGTGGCGTCGGAGAGTACATCCGGTGTATTGGTGACGATCACCCCTTTTTGCCTGGCTGCTTCGAGGTCAACATGATCGACGCCCACCGAAAAATTGGCGATGGCTTTGACGCGAGGAGGCAGCAGTGCAATTGTTTCTGCTGAAAACTTTTCGGTATGACAGGGCAAAATGGCATCGACGTTACTGGCAAGCTGTAACATTTCCTCCGGACCATACTGTCTGTCGTCAGGGTTAAGATTCAGTTCAAAGTGCTCTGCGAGCTTGTGCTCTACCGCATCGGGTAATTTGCGGGTTACCAAAACTACGGGTTTATGACTCATATTTAATTGTCCTGGAATAAAATCTGGTAAACATGTTAACAGATAAACATATAATACGGCTCTGCTTGAATAATGAGGTGATAAGTGACGGAATTAACCTTGTCAGAGGCGAATAGTCTGATTGGTGAAGTGCTTAAAGTAGCGCGTAGCAGGAATATGCCGCCATTAGCGGTCGCTGTTCTCGACACCGGTGGACATTTGAAGGCGTTACAGCGAGAGGATGATGTGTCCTTTTTACGCGTCCAGATTGCGCAGGCGAAAGCCTGGGGTGCGCTTGGCATGGCCTCGAATACGGCCTCGATCGCCGATCGATACAATCAGGATGACCTTCAACGTGGCTTTATCAACGCACTTAATACGATGACCGATGGCCGGGTTATCCCACTGCCGGGCGGGGTGCTGGTACGAAATAACGATGGTCACATCGTCGGCGCCGTCGGTGCTGCCGGTGGAGTTTCCAGTGAAGATGAGGAATGTGTAGTTAAGGCTATTCAGACCACGGGCTTTAACGTCTAGATAACCAGTTGCAGGAAATAATGGTGAAGCCGGAGTTTAAAAAAATATTTCAGTTCCTCTACGGTCCTTTTATCAATGTGGTGTATTTTTTCATGCGCAGCTACCGGGTCAATCGTGATCGGTTAAATTATTTTTTAAATCAGGGGAAAGTAAAGTCGGTGTTGCAGAGTCTTGCGATCATCATATTGCTGCTCTGGATTGTTACTTTTTTATTAGCGCCCGAGGAAAAAAGAAAAGAACTAACTCAGGAGATGAAGCAGAGCTTCGAGAAATTCAGATCATCGCCGGAAAAATAGCGGCCTGTTTACAGGTTGGCTAAAATAGCCCGGGTTGTTGCGGTATCGGCAGTTTTATCGATTAAGCCATTTTCGACAAAAATATTGCGAATGAGCTCGAGGTGTTCTTTGGTAACCCGCTGTGCGCCTTCACTATTGCCGTTGATGACGTATTCGGCCATTTCCTGATGCTGCGCATTGAGCTGGATGGTGTGGGCCTCGAACTGGTGAATCAGGCTCAAGTTTTCTTCGATTTCACTCAATAGTAAGGCGTAGATGTTACGTAACATCAGAGACAACGGCGCATTATGTGCGGCATCGGCAATGGCCAGATGGAGTTCCAGGTCGGCTTTGGCTTCCTCGGAGGGGTTTTTACCCGGTATTATGGCTTTTAATTCGGCGAGGCGTCGCTGGATGACTATTTTGTCTTCGGGGGTGGCGCGCTCGGCGGCATAAAAAGCTGCCGCACATTCCAGCGTCTGGCGCAATTCGATCACCTGGAATTTTAATTCATGATGCCGCTTGATTAAGTCCAGCAGTGGATCTGAAAAACTCTTCTTTACAACATCGCAAACGTAGTTACCGCCGCCCTGTTTCGATAGGATTAAACCGCGCGATTCGAGTACTGACAAAGCCTGTCGCAGAGAGGCACGTGATACGGCAAAATCCTTTGCCAGCTGGCGTTCCGGGGGCAGCGTATCACCCGGTTTGAAAGTGCCCTGGACTATCATCGATTCCAGTTTTTCGGTGATCGTATCAGTAATGGAGCTTCCGTCCACGGGTTTGGTAATCATATGTCTCTGAAAATTGGTCATACCAATATTAGTAGGACCGAGGTATAGTATTGATCGGGTTTAATTTTAGCAAGTTTTGCGGTTGATGCGCGGCTGAATAGTCATAATATTACAATATCATCAATGTAGAAATAGAAATAAATGGCTGATAATAAAAGAGAAAAATTAAGCGGAATGTTTCGGGAGTTTCTCGATCAGGAGTCGGTTGTCGATCAGCCCACTTCGCTGGCAGCCTACGAGTGCGATGGCCTCAGTGCCTACCGGCAGCTACCACTGCTGGTAGTGTTGCCGGAAACCATCAAACAGGTCCAGCAGGTAGTGACACTTTGTCACGAACACAGCATCCCGATTGTCAGTCGCGGCGCGGGAACCAGTCTCTCGGGCGGTGCTCTACCGCACCAGGATGGCATTGTGCTTAGTCTTGCCAAAATGAATCGTATTCTCAATATCGACCAGTTGTCGAGGACGGCTGTGGTTGAACCAGGGGTGCGTAATCTCGCGGTATCCGAAGCGGTGCAACACCTGGGGCTTTATTACGCTCCGGATCCTTCCTCGCAAATTGCCTGTTCGATCGGTGGTAATGTGGCAGAAAATGCCGGTGGTGTGCACTGTCTGAAATACGGTTTGACGGTACACAATATCCTTGGCGTCAAACTGATTTTACCCAATGGTGAGCTGGTGATTCTGGATCAACAGTCACTGCAATCCCAGGGTTATGATCTGCTCGCGCTGATCATCGGCTCCGAGGGTATGCTCGGCGTCGTAGTCGAGGTGACTCTGAAGCTGTTACCGATTCCGGAGTGCGCGCGAGTGGTTATGGGTATTTTCGATGACGTCGAAAAAGCCGGTAACAGTGTCGCCGATATTATTGCCAAAGGCATTATCCCTGCCGGTATTGAGCTGATGGATAATCCGGCGATACGTGCCGCCGAAGATTTTGTTAAGGCGGGCTATCCGACCGAAGCCGAGGCGATTTTGATTTGCGAACTTGACGGTACCGAAGAAGAAGTAGAGGCGCAGATCACGCGTGTCGAGGCGGTGATGAAGGCCGCTGGTGCGGACGAAACCCGGCTCGCCAGAGACGAGGCCGAGCGGCTATTGTTCTGGTCTGGACGCAAGGCGGCTTTTCCGGCGGTTGGTCGCATATCACCGGATTACTACTGCATAGACGGTACCATTCCGCGTAAAACGCTAGGTGTGGTGTTGAACGAAATTAGACGTTTATCCGAAGAATATAAACTCCCGGTGGCGAATGTGTTTCATGCCGGTGATGGTAATTTACACCCGCTAATCTTATACGATGCGAACAACGAAGGTGAGCTGGAGAAAACCGAAGAGCTGGGTAGTAAAATTTTGCAACTGTGTATTGCGCAGGGCGGGACTATTACAGGCGAGCACGGTGTCGGCGTCGAAAAAATCGGCGAAATGTGTGTCCAGTTCAGTGAGCTTGAGCGTAATCAGTTCCATGCTATCCGCGATAGTTTTGATAGCAATGGCATTATGAACCCCGGTAAGGGCATTCCCACGCTGGCGCGCTGTGCCGAGTTTAATTCGATGCACGTGCATCATGGTGAGTTACCTTTTCCAGAGCTGGAGCGGTTCTGATGGCGATTAAGATTGTCGAGCGGGATTTGCATGAAGAATTCCAGGCGAAAATACGCGAAGCGGCTGCGAAGGCCGAAGCCCTGAAAATTGTTGGTGGTGGCAGTAAAGCGTTTTACGGAAACGCGACCGAAGGCGAGGCACTGGAAGTATCCGGTCACAGCGGGGTGATCGATTACGACCCGGCTGAGCTGGTGATTACGTTACGCGCAGGCTGTAAATTGAAAGATGTTAAGGCACTGCTCGCCGAGCATGGCCAGATGTTTGGTTTTGAGCCGCCCGGATTCTCTGACGAGGCGACTATTGGCGGTGTGATTGCCTGTGGATTATCGGGCCCTAGACGCGCATTTTCGGGTGCGGTTCGAGACTTCATCCTCGGCGTTAAAATTCTCGACGGTCGAGGTGATGTACTCAACTTTGGCGGGCGCGTGATTAAGAATGTCGCCGGATTTGATCTGTCACGTCTGATGGTTGGTGCAATGGGGACGCTCGGCGTATTGCTCGAAGTGTCGTTACGCGTAATTCCTGAATTCGAAACCGAGACAACACTGGGTTTCGTGCACGAATCGGCAGAAGAGCATATTCAGTGGATCAATGAACTGGGAGGGCGTCCCTTACCGCTGTCGGCTTCGATGTGGTACAAGGGGCAAAGCCTGATTCGACTCTCCGGCAGCGAACGCGGGGTGAACAGCGCGGTCGCAAAGCTCGGAGGTGAACCGGGCGAGAATGTCTGGGATCAGCTTAAAGAACAGAGTCATGCATTTTTTAGTGATATCTCTTCTAAGAATAACGGGCATTTAATGCGAATAGCGCTTCCACCGACTACGCATTTTCAACTCAATCAGGATCAGTTAATCGAATGGGGTGGTGCGCAACGCTGGTTGCATGGGGATAGTGAGCTGGAAGTTTTGCGCGGCCGGGCCAGCCATTTTCACGGCAATCTCTGTGTTTTTCGGGGCAGTAGTGAATCAAAGCCGACTTTTCAGCTACCGAGCGATGCCGTGCTAACGCTGCACCGTAGCCTGAAGTCAAAATTTGATCCGGCCAGAATTTTTAATCGTGGCCGACTTTATCCGGGGTTGTAATAATGCAGACGAATCTCGATAAACGTTTCAAGAATAAACCGATCGCTGCCACTATCGACAGTATCTTGCGTAAATGCGTGCATTGCGGATTTTGTAATGCCACCTGTCCAACCTATCAAATTCTGGGTGACGAGCTAGACGGTCCGCGCGGTCGTATTTACCAGATGAAGCAGTATTTCGAAGGGACCGAGGCCAATCATGAAATGCAGCTTCACCTGGACCGCTGCCTGACTTGCCGATCCTGCGAAACAACCTGCCCATCGGGTGTGAAATATAGCCGTCTGCTGGAAATCGGTCGACAGGAAATGGATCAGGATCTGCCGCGCCCGCTATTGCGGCGAGTTCAGCGCTGGGTAATCGCCCGGTTTTTCACCTCAGGGCTCTTATTTGAACTGGCTATTGCCTGCGCCAGAAAGCTCAGGCCGGTTTTGACAGAGAGTATGCGCGCCTCGATTCCGGAAAATACAAACCAGATCGCGAGGCCCGACCGGGTTCAGACCAGGAAAGTATTAATGCTTGCGGGTTGCGTGCAGCCTGTCTTAACCCCGAATACCAATGCGGCGGCTATTCAGTTACTTGATCATCTGGGCATTTCGACCATCGAATTAGAGACCCGGCACTGCTGTGGAGCGGTCGGCATGCACACTTCGCAGATAGAACAGGGTAAAGCGCAGGCGCGAAAACTAATCGATGAATGGTGGCCGTATATCGAAGATGGCGCCGAAGCAATCGTCATCACCGCGACTGGCTGTGGCGTGACGGTGAAAGACTATGCCGAAATATTCGCTCACGAATCTGCCTACCTTGAACGGGCTAAAACAATTAGTCGTCTGGCCTGTGATTTGAGTGAAATCATTGCCAGAGAAGTGAAAAGTGAGCCGATAACTAAAGTTGCGGAAAAAAAACGGGTGGCCTTCCACACGCCCTGCACCATGCAGCATGGTCTGGGCTTAAAGGGTGTCGTCGAAGCCATATTGGAAGATGTTGGCTATGAAGTTTGCCAGGTAACCGATGCGCACCTGTGCTGCGGTTCGGCGGGCACTTATTCGATACTACAGCCGGAGATGTCGAAACAACTTCGCATCAACAAACAGGGGGCTCTGGTAATCGATTCGCCCGATATTGTTGCTACCGCCAATATCGGTTGTCAGTTGCATATCGCCGATGGTTTGAATGTACCCGTCATGCACTGGATTGAGCTGGTGTACGAGGCTTTGGCGAAAAAAGCTTAACTAGAGCCCATGCGTTCTGCTATAGCCGCTAGGTGGTGGAGAACTCCAACCATCAAGTGCGCCCTCAGCCGGTTTATAAACCTCCACCAGTAAAGGATAACAGGGCGTCGAATCGTCCGAGTGACTGCTGCCACAGTCACCACCCGGGCAGGCAGACAGCGCTCCGAGCAAATCGATCTCGGCAAAGAATTCGATGTAATCGCCGGGTCGTACCGGGCTGGCCTTCATGAAGTACTGGTGAGTGTCGAGCGTGAAACCGGTGCACATGAATACATTCAGCACATCGTGTACATGGTGCTCGATTTGGTTGGTCGCCTGTCCGGTATAACTCGCCAGTGCGCGGGTCAGGTTCGAATGACAGCAGTGATGATAGTCGACGCCGTTGAGCAGGTAGTTGGTGTACGGGTCGCAACGAGTGCCGATTACATCGTGTACGCCAGCGCCGTCTTCATCCCAGCCGTACCAGTCGAGCGTGTCGTGCGTGATAGTCGCCATTGCTCTCATACCGGGCAGGTTACTCCAGAGTCGATCACCGGTAGTGACATGGCTGGCGTGTAGCTGCCGGGTTTTGCCGCTAAAAAATCGCTCGTTTAAATCATTCGCATTCCACAGGTTTAAGTCACCAACCTGCGAACCTTCGACGCTGTTAATGCGGAAAAAATGACCAGCGGGTACGTTGAAGCTGGCACCATCGCGAGGCTGTACCAGAACTTCGTCAATCTTCTCCATGCCATCGCGGGCATTATCGTAAAAGACCCGGTCGAATGCGGGCAGGTTTTCGACGCTATAACAGATGATGGGTTTAGCCGGTATTCTCGATTTGGACATTGTTCACCCTGATTATTTTAATATCGGGATTATAGTCATGCGAGGAGATTAAAGGCCACCCCGTCCGGCATCGACTATGTAACTTTGTGCTGTGCAGGCGCAGCCGTCATCAGCCGCCAGGAACAGAACCATCTGATTGAACTGTTCGGGGTAAACGCGTTGCTTCAGACATTGGTTGTTGAGGGTTTCTTTCTCACCATCCTCCGACCACCATTTGTCGAGTTGGCGGTCTGTCACCACCCAGCCAGGGACTACCGAATTGACACGAATATTATCGGTGCCCAGTGTCCTGGCCAGTGTTCGAGTAAGCCCCTGGATAGCTGATTTTGCCGTAGCGTAGGCCGGGAAAAAGTCTTCTTTCATCATCCATGAGGAACTGCCGATATTGATCACGGAGCCGCCATCGCACTGGCGCATATATGGAACAGCCTTCTGGATAGCAAAATATTGGTGGCGCAAGTTGACTGCAAACCTTTCGTCCCAATACTCCGGAGTGATCTCACCAAATTTGTGGCGATCATCATTAGCCGCATTATTAACCAAAACCTGGATCGGGCCAAAATGATCGGCGGCTTGATCAATTGACTCTTCCAGTCTTGCGATGTCGCGGATATCACCTTCGAGGAAAAGAGGTGTATGGGCATAGCCCTGATCTTTGCACCAGTTTGCGTTTTGTTTGCCTAAATCTGCATTGATATCGATGAATGCAACTTTTGCACCCTGGGCGGCCAACAGGCGAACCAGGTTTCCTCCAATCCCATCCGCACCTCCGGTGAGATAAACAACGCGATTTTTCAGGCTTGGGTAGGTAGCGTAATTGCTCATTGGGGTTCCCGATTGAAGTGGTTGAGACTCTATTTGTAATATGCCCGGTAGTTAACGCAAAGCGCTATACACAGCCTGACGAAAATCCAGTCTGCTACTATAGGTAAGTGAAGGCATAAATTGTTGCATGAGTATACCGACAATTCTTTTCTTCGGGTCTATCCAGCAATAGGTGTCGGCCATGCCACCCCAGCCAAAATCTCCGACACTACCGAAGTGACTTTCTGTCATATTGATGCAGTAACCGAGGCCAAATCCATAGCCTTCGACCGGTTCAGGGAAAATGCCGTTAAACGAGAGAGGCTGTAACTCTTCTGCGACATGGTTGCGAGTCATATTGTCTACGGTTTCCGGATTAATGATACGAACGCC